>NZ_JBSFHY010000014.1:0-214374 GCF_053597295.1 Streptomyces sp. NPDC001450 | reverse complement strand
CCACCGCGACCACACCCACGTACAGCAGCCGACTCCGCCATTTCGCCGTGCTGGTCATGCCGTCACCTCCGCACGGCGCAGCACCGTGATACGCCAACGCCCGTTCTTTCCTTTGCTGCCGCGCTCAGTGCCGCCGACAAGGTCCGCGCCGAGCAGCCGGACGAAGGCGAACGCGATGAGAAAGACGTAGAGGAAGAGCAGCACCGCGTAGGCGGAGGCCGGTCCGAAACGGACGTTGGAGGCCTCGTCCTGCGCCAGCATCGACAGGGTCTCCACCGAGTTCTTCTGCGCGCCGATGAGGATGTACGGCAGGTCGAACATCCGCAGCGCGTCCATGCAGCGGAAGAGCACGGCCACCAGCAGTGCGGGCTTCACCAGGGGCAGGGTGATGTGCCAGAACTGGCGGAGCGGGTTCGCGCCGTCGATGCGGGCCGCCTCGTAGACCTCCTTCGGGATAACCTGCAGTCCGGCCAGGACCAGCAGCCCGATGAAGGGTGCCGTCTTCCACACCTCGGCGACGATCACCGCGACCTTGGCGTGGAAGCCTTCGGTGGTCCACAGGATCTGACGGCCGATCAGGGTGTTGGCGATGCCGTTGCTGTTGAAGATCCACCGCCACAGCAGCGCGGAAATTGCTGTGGGCACCGCCCAGGGGACGAGGATGCCGGCCCGGACCAGGGCGCGGCCCCGGAACGCCTTATGCATGATCAGGGCCATGGCCACCCCGATCACGGTCTCCAGTCCCACTGTGACGACGGTGAAGAAGGTGGTGTTCCAGAAGGCGTTCCAGAACCGGTCCCCGGCGGCACCGAAGATCTCGCTGTAGTTCTTCAGCCCGACGAACGGCTCCGTGGTGCGGATGAAACCGGTCTTAGGGTCCAGCCCCTTGGCCCCGTACAGCGACTCCCGCAGCGCCATCAGTGTCGGGTAGAGCACCACGATCGACAGCACCAGGAGCGTCGGGGACACGAGTAGTGCCGCCATCCGCCCCGAACTCGAAGTCGCCTTGTTCCGCGCGCGCCGACGGCTCGTCGGCCCGGAGGGACGTCCTGACGGACTGCCGGCCGTGGTGCCGAGCTCGTCCGCCGCGGTTTCGGGCGGGGTTCTGGTGTCGGCCATGGCCACGCTCCTCACTGCGCCGTGGACTTCTGCAGGTCGTTCTGCAGGTCCTTCAGCGCCTGCGCGCTGCTCTTGCTGCCGGTCAGAGCGGCATACGCCTGCTGCTGGATCGCCGATGTCACGTCGCCGTACTGCACGACCCGCGGACGCGGCACGGCCCGCAGGATCGACTGCTTCAGGACGGGCAGGTACGGGTACTGCTTGACCAGCGATGCGTCGTCATACAGGTCCGCGTACGGCGGGGCGAGGGAGGCGTCCTTCAGGAACGTGCTCGCACTGGTCTCACTGGTGAAGAACTTCATGAAGTCCAGCGCCGTGGCCTTGTTCTTGGCGAAGGACGACAGGGCCAGGTTGTGCCCGCCGAGGCTGGAGGAGCCGGGTCCGTTCAGCCCGGGCAGCGGCGCGACCGCGAACTTGCCCGCCAGGTTGCTCTTCTCGGCCAGCGCGTAGACGTACGGCCAGTTGCGGAGGAAGATCAGCTTTTCGCCCTGGAACGCCTGCCGGCTGTCCTCCTCCTGGTAGGTGACGGCCTCCTTGGGGATGGTCCCGTCCTTGACGGCACCGGTGAGGAAGTCCAGGCCCTTCCTCGCCTGGGGGGTGTCGACGTCCGGCTTGCCGTTCGCGTCGGTGACCACACCGCCCGCCGAGTTCACGGCCTCGGAGAAGTTCACCGTCAGCCCCTCGTACTTCTGGAACTGACCTGCGTAGCAGGACATGTCCTTGGCCTCGGGCAGCTTCTTCACCTTGGCGCAGTCGGCCGTCATCTGCGCCCAGGTGGTGGGCGGCCGGGCGATGCCGGCCTTCTTCAGCAGGTCGGTGCGGTAGTACAGCAGCCCGCCGTCGGAGCTGGCGGGGGCCGCGTACAGGGCGCCGCGGTACTTCGCAGTCTCCACCACGGGCTTGAGTATCTTCCCGAGAGGGAACTGCTGCTCGGGCAGGCGGTCGATCCACTGGTGGGCGGCGAACTCCGACGTCCACACGACGTCCAGGGAGAGCACCGTGTAGGCGTCGGACTTCGTCTCCGCGTTCTGGATCATCTGCTGCCGCTGCGAGTCCGCGTCCGTCGGGAGCTGGATGAAGGTGACCTTCTCCTTCGGGTGCAGCGCGTTCCAGCGGGCGATGACCTTGGGCACGACGCCGGTGGCATCCTTCCCGGCCACATACGTGATGGGGCCACGGCCCTGGAAGGACACGCTTCCGCTCCCGGCCTGCGCCCCTGAGCCGCTGCCCCCGGAGGAGCCGCAGGCGGTGAGGAGAAGCCCCCCTGTGGCGAGGATCGCCGAACACTGAAGGGCTCTGGTGATCTTGGTCATCACTGTCTTTCTTTCTCCTGGTCGTGCGGAAACCGAAGTGCGGCTGCCAGAGTTGTCAAAACGCTGTATGAACGAAAAGACCTGGTCAGCGAGCTAGAAGACTGCTATTCGGGAGCGAGATCGACCTTGTCGAGACAACGCTTGCACGCTAGGAGTGCACTTGAGGCATGTCAATGCGTAACTTGCCGGTAATGCGGACGGATTTTGATGTGCCGCACATTCTATTTCTCAACAAATACGGAGAAATAGGTCGAATCGGACTCTATGACAGCGCTGTTATGAGCCAGCGAACAGATGGGGCGCATCTGTGCTAACTTCCGGTCATGTCATCCGCTCAACGGCTCCCCACGATGGTCGACGTCGCCGAACGGGCGGGGGTTTCCCCATCCACCGTCTCGCGCGCCCTGCGCGGCCTGCCGAGCGTCTCGCCGCAGGTCCGTACCCGGGTCGAAGAGGCCGCTCGTGAACTGAACTTCGCGGTCTCGCGCCAGGCCGCGAGTCTCGTCACGGGTAAGACCGGGGTCCTGGCGGTGCTCGTACCCACGCTCAACTCCTGGTTCCACGGGTCGGCACTGTCCAGCTTGGCCCCGCCCCTGCGCGCGGTCGGCATGGAGCTGTCCGTCTACGTGATACCCGACATGGCCGAGCGCACCGCGTTCTTCGAGCGCCTTCCTGCGCGGCGGAACGCTGACGCGCTGGTGGTGTTCGGGTTCGACCTGACCGACGAGGAGACGGTGCGGCTGGATGACCTCGGAATGCCGGTCATCTATGTGAGCCAGCATGTCGAGGGCCGCCCGAGCGTGTACGTCGACGACGTGGCCGGAGCGGTGAAGGCCACCCGGCACCTGCTCAACCTCGGCCACCGCCGTATCGCCTTCGCACCGACCGTGGGCGCCAGTGGCTTCTGCTTCAGTTCGCGCGAACGGCGGCTCGGCTACCAGCAGGCTCTCACCGAAGCGGACATTCCTCTGGACGACGACCTGGTGGTCACCATGTCGTTCGAGGACAAGCGGAGCATCACGGAGGGGATCGGGAACCTGCTGAGCCTCAGGGAGCCGCCCACTTCGATCTTCGCCGAGACGGACGAGTTGGCCATCGCCATCATCCACGTTCTGGCCAATGCTCAGATACAGGTGCCCGAGCGGATCTCCGTCATCGGATTCGACGACCATCAGATGGCCGAATGGACAGACCTGTCCACGGTCGCCCAGTCACCCTCCGACATGGGCCGCCTGGCCGGCGAACTGGCCCTGAAGCTCCTCCACGAATCCGACCCCGATCACAAGCAACACGTTGTCCTTCCCACGTACTTGGTTCCCCGGGCCACCACGGCCCCGCCCCCCGCACCTCGAGATGGTCGAGAGGGCGCTTCGGAAGGCCGGTACGGCTGAAAGGCCGTTCGCAGGCGAGGAGAGCACATGGATCAGCAGCGTACGGTTCCCTGGCGCGAGGCCACCTGGCTCAATGCGCCCCGGCGCATACAGGCAGACGGACCCGATCTCCTGGTCACCGCACGTGCTCGCAGCGATTTCTGGCGTACCACCAGCTATGGCTTCACACGCGACGACGGACACGCCCTGCTTCACGACTTCCCGCAGGGCAGTGCAACCGAAGTCACCTTCGTTGCGGACTTCGAGACGCTCTACGACCAGGCGGGCCTGATGGTGCGCGTGGACGCCGAGACGTGGATCAAGGCCGGGGTCGAGGCGTCCGACGGGGTGCCTCAGCTGGGTGCGGTCGTCACCCGGGGCCTGTCCGACTGGTCACTGGCCCCGGTTCCCGACTGGCACAGGCGCGAAGTGACCGTGCGGGCCAGCCGCAGCGGAGACGCGGTGATCATCCGTGCCCGCTGCGAGGACGGTCCCTGGCGCATGGTCCGCCTCGCCCCACTTCCTCCGGAAGCCATAGCGGCAGCAGGGCCCTTTTGCTGCTCGCCCGAGCGGGGCGGCTTGGAGGTCCGCTTCACCCGTTTCACCCGAGGACCAGCCGACACAGCGCTGCATCAGACGGCAAACGTGTGAGCAGGTCTGCCCGGACCTCCCGGGCGTACCGATGAAGGGGCGAAGAGTGACCAGCCCTTTCTGACGGGCGTGGGTGGTGTCCGCACACCGTTCGGGCTGTGGGGCTGCATACCAACACCCGTCCGTCCTCGATCCGGTTGGCCGCGGACCGGTTCGTCGAGGCGCTGTATCGGACCTGCACGGCCTTGAACTCGTGAGGGAGATTCGCTGCCTGTGCCGGCCTCGATCCACCTTCCCTGGTGCATTACACGTTTCAGGCGGAGGTCAATGTCGAGCACGACGAAGTCCGCCATGGCACCGGGTCGGATCGCACCAATTTGCCCAAATCGGCCGAGCAGTCTTGCAGGACGCTCTGATGGCGCGGTGGCCGCCTGCGAAACGGTCATCCCGCAGGCGCGGACGAAGTTGCACACCGCGGTGTCGAGGGTGAGCGTGCTGGCGGCCAGTGCACCGGTGGTGTCGACGGTGGCTCTTCCCTCGCGGACGGTGACGGGCAGTGTGCCGAGTCTGAATATGTCGTCCCCGAAGGCCGCGGCTGACATCGCATCCGTGACGAGTACGGTTCGTTCCGGTCCGGCGTGTCTGGCCGCTATGCGGACCATGGTGGGGTGCACCAGTATCAGGTCGCAGATGAGTTCGAGGCTGACGCGGTCATCATCCAGTAATGCGCCGATGGGGCCGGGGTCCCGATGATGCAAGGGGCGCATCTGATTGAACATGTGCGTCGCCACCGTCGCTCCCGCGTCGACGGCGGCACGGACCTGTGCTTCGTCGCTGTCTGTGTGCCCGATCGCGGCGATCGCGCCGGCATCGGTGATCTGCCGGACGGCATCGATCCCGCCCTCCAGTTCCGGGGCGAGGGTGACCATACGTATGGTGCCCCGGCCCGCGTCCAGCAGCCGGCCCACCGTTGTACAGTCCGGCGGGCACAACACCGCCGCATCGTGTGCTCCGCACCGGGCTGTGGAGAGAAAGGGGCCCTCCAGGTGGATGCCCGCAAGTAGACCGTCGTCGACGAGATCCGCCAGTCGGCTGATCTGTGCGATCAGCTCGGGCACAGGACGGGAGACCAGGCTCGCCATCGTCGTGGTCGTGCCGCGGCGGCGGTGTGCGGCCACCGCCGCCAGTTGCTCCGTCTTCCCGTCGACGTACGACGCGCCGCCCCCGCCGTGGCAGTGCAGGTCGACGAAGCCCGGCAATAGCCGGCAGCCCGCGATATCCGTCAGTGGTTCCGTCGTCGGCCGGCAGGCTGTCGTCGGTCCGGTGTCCGTATCCGGGGGGACGCAGTCGACGGCCTCGATCACGCCGTTGCGCACCACCACCCAGCCGGGATCGAGGACTTTGTCCGGCGTGACGATCCGGCCGCCACCGATCACGTGCCGCCGGTCCGTCACGGGACGGTCAGCTGCCGAGCCAGCAGCGCTGCACCGAAACAGTCGGCGTCGGTGCCCAGTTCGGCACGCCGCAGCTCCGGCCTTCGCTGGAAGGTGAGCCTTTCACCCAGTCGGCGGTTCAGGGGGGTGGTGAGCGCTTCACCGGCCATGGACAACCCACCGCCCAGGACAACGGCTTCAGGGCCGAGGAGCGTTGCCAGCACCGCAAGGCCCTGAGCCAGGGCGGCGACCGCCTCCTCCCAGACGTCCGCGGCAACCGGGTCACCGGCCTGCGCGGCGCGCAGCACTTCGGCGGAACCGGGCACCTCTCGGCCGGAACGTTCATGGAACCGCCTGGCGACGGCAGTCGCCGACGCCAGACTTTCCAGACAGCCGGACCGGCCGCAGGCGCACGGCTCACCGTGACCGACGTCGATGTGCCCGATCTCGCCCGCGTATCCTCCGCCGGTTATCAGCCCCCCGCCAAGGACCAGCGCCGCGGCGATGCCGGTGCCTATGAGCATGATCACCGCGTCCTGGCAGCCACGTGCGGCGCCCAGGTGCCATTCGGCGAGCCCGGCGGCCGTGACATCGTGCCCGAGGGCGACGGGTCGGTCGACGGCCTTAACGAGCGCCTCGCGGAAGGGATAGTCCCGCCAGCCCAGGTTGGCCGAGTGGACCCCGACGCCGTCATGGACGATACCCGGTATCACGACGCCGATCGCGTCCACGGGATGTTCGCCGGTGAGTTCGACGGCCGTGTCCGCCACGGCGGCGACCACGGCCTCGGCGGTGCTGATGCCATCGGCACGTCGGGGGGTCCGGAACCGCCTTCGGGCCTGCACTGCCGGTTCGTCGGAGCTGCTGGCCTCCACGACGGCGACCTTGGTCCACGTTCCGCCGACGTCGACCGCCAGAACTCTTCCTGGTTCACTCATTGGAAGCCCCCCTGTTCCACGGCCATCGGCGACGGCTGTCCGTCGTTGTGGCTCACTCATCGGCGGGCCCCTCACGAACAGCTCTCTCCGGACGCAAGGACCACGTCAGGCGTGCTGAGGGACGACGGCGTGCCGAAGTCGTCCGCTCGTAGGGCAGAGCGCCGTCCGGCATGAACACCAACTCGATGTATCCCACCGGGGTTCTCAGATAGATCCACCGGTCGCCGGCGATGGGTCCGGTCGTGATGGTCTGCGGGACGCCGAACATGACAACTCCCGGATACCGGGACAGCCTTTCCGCCGCGACATCCACATCGTCGACGAAGAAGGCAAGGCGGCCACCTCCGACGTCGCTGTTGCGCGGCGGATCGGATGCCGCGTCCGGTACGTCGAACTGCCAGAGTTCGAGGTTGTCGGTGGGGCCTAGCCGCAAGGCCGCGTGCCGGACAGTGCCGCTGGAACAGACACCAAGCGCCTTGCCCAGGGATCCCTCGGCAAGGTCCTGAGGAGGAGTGCGATACACCTCCTCGGCGCCCAGCACTTCGATGAAGAATCCGATCGCGGCGTCCAGGTTGCGGGTGGTCAAGGCGAGGTGGTCGTACGGCCGTTGCGTGACTCGACTATTTCAAGAACGTAGATCTCCTCGTCAGCGCTGGTACGTAACTGATGGCACGAGGATTTCTCGTGAAAGTACTTCTGATCGGAGGCAGTGAGTCAGACGACGTCGCACGTAAACAGCTCGTCAGAGATGTACCCACCTGATACGCGGACAGGTTCTCGGTCATCGAAAGGACCAGGAAAGACGAGCTCTACTCGATTTTCCGCCGGCGCGCCGAAGGTCGGTTTTCGTTTGCACTTCGCGCTATGAGGCTTTGGGTATCACCCCCCTGGAAGCCGCGTTGAGGGTGAGCGGGCTGGTGAAGCTGGTCGAGCGACTGGAACCCGCTGATCTCCTCAGCCGCGGGGCAGAATTGCGCAGACTGCTGGAGGGCCAGATCTCTGTCCAGCTATTCCGGACGGATCTGCTCCGGGCTTGGCGCCGATTCTCAGTGATGGGCTGGAGTGCTGTGAGTTCATAAGGCTGTACTTGCCCGGAGTGTTCTCGCGCGTCAGGGTGTTATTGGGGGTTGGAAATAATGCGTCGGGATCCGTGGCCGCACTCACCAGCGGAGCGGAGTCACTGCGATGCCCTCAAACCCAGTGGGCAGCTCCCAGGTCGGTTGGATGGAGAAACGATGAGTGACCTCGGCGCTCAAGAATGTCGGCTGGTACTGGGCGGCGTCATTGCCGATGACGTCATCCGCAATGACGAGCTCGAGAACATATACGAAGCCGGCCTCGATGGTCGTCAGAACCTTTGCATGTTCGTGGGTACTGTTGGCAACCGCTCGCACTTGGACTCTCGCTTCCGGAGACAGCTGGTCTGCCACGACCAACGTACGAGATAGCAACCATTGCAATGCATCCCCTGAGTCGGGAACGGTTATCCGGTTAAGTAAAAAGCGCTCGCGTCTTGTAGTGGCGCGAGCAGCGTGTTCACACAGATAGAGCATTCGAATTGAGGCCACTTTGAGCTGGCACCCTCCCGCCGGTCTGGGCGCTAGGCGCGAGCTGTGCGGACGAAAACGCTGATGCCCACTTCGGGGCACCCAGTTAGCTGCGGGGCACCCAGTCATACGTCGGCAGAGGGCTTAACGTTCACTTGCGAGCGGGGAGTCAAGAGGTACTGGTCGGTCGAGCGGGTCCGGACTCAATCAGTAGTCCCCATCAAGTGCTGTGGTGATGCCATACATTATCGCGCTACCGCCCGAATACGGCCTATTTGTGAGACGTCCTAGCTGTCGGTTCGAGAGCCGTCTTCAAGCCATCGAGCGAGACACCGACGTGACCTGCGTGGTGCACCGATTCCCATGCCGAGTGGTGCACTCCCGTGAGCATGGAGATAGTCCGCATCGGGCTCGGCGGAGACGTTCGCTCTTCACATGCGCCGTCGGGAAGGCCACCCAGGCCGCCCGCGCTGCTGGTCCTTTCCCGCCGTCGGCCCGCGGCGTGCCACCAGACACCCGCCGACCGTGGGCCCGTCCCGAGCGTCTCCGTCACCCACCGGTCTGATCCGCTCGAAGAAGCAAGTTCACCCGCAAATTAAAGCAACTTGTGATATCTTCATGCGCGATCTATCGTAGATGGAGAGTGGGGCTATCCCATCGCGATCAGTCTGTGCCGGTCGCTGAACGGAGTGCCGATGCCAGTAACGCTTCTTCCTCGGGGTTCACCTTCTCGCCAGCCCCAGTCTCACAGCCCGGCCCGCCTCGGTCTCCGGGTGCTGCACGGATCGAGCGTCCACCGGCCACAGCCGCTGGAGGTAGTCCCGCTCTGCGGTCAAGCCTGGCCGGCCCGCGTTTGGGCGCGGCTGCCGCTTTTTGGGTACTCGGCCTCCTTGAAGATGCTTCTACTTGATCGTCTCACGACCTCCTGTGCGCAGGTGCTCACCCAACGGCTCGCAACATCGCGTCGGCACATGGCGCTCCCAGCTCATAACCCACCGCCCCGAAATGTGGGATGGCTGGCTTCGCTTATTCGCGAACACGTCGCCGTATCTGACTGCCGAAAAGCGTGCGCCGATCGAAGGACCTCGCGGGTGATCACTGGGCTGCTCAAGGGGGCGGGGCGGGCCTGTGACGGCCTGTGATGGCATGCCTTCTTTCACGCCGGCGAGCCCGCGCTTTGCGGAAACGGCCATCGCGGCGTGATTCCGGACAGAATCGCAGTCGAAAGGGGAATCGTGAGTGGATTCGAACGGCGCCTCATGCGCGCGGCTGTGCCGTGGGTACTGGGGACGCCGTGAGCTGGGAGCCGTCGGCGTGTACCAATGTGCCAGGAAAGCTCGGTAGCCGGCGCAGCGCGATGCCGCCGCTGGTCGGCAAAAGAGCAGGTCAGCGGCGACAAGAGGTGGCAACCAATGGCTGTGGTCACAACCGGTGCTGCCACACCGTTTCCTAGACTGACGGGATGAACAACTACACGTGCACCCATTGCGGCACCGTCGGTCTGGTGGAGGGTTTCATCGAGGACGCCGGCGAGCATTCGCGCGGCTACGCACGCTGGATCGAGGGTGCGTTGGAGCGGGGGATCTTCGGCGGTGCCAAGCGGATGGGCCGGCCCCGGCGGCAGATAGAGGCGTTCCGCTGCCCCAAGTGCGGGCACCTCGAGCTGTTCGCCGGCGGTGAGGTGTAGTTGGCCCTTGGGCGCAGATGCGCCGGGCCGTCAACCCGCATCGGCTGGGCCGGGGGTGGGCGGACTCGCGGCCCAGGCGACGGCGTCGTCGAGTTCGTCGTATCCGAACTGCCGTACTTCGGCTTGGACGAAGTGATTCGCGAAGGGGGGTGCCAGTTCGGCGAGCTTGCTGTCGGCCGCCAGCGCGACCCTCCTCACCTTGCGGTGATGGTCTCGGACGAAACGTACATGCCGGAACAGGCTTCCGATGTTCTCCCATCCCGGGAAGGCGCGGGCGTGCACCACTACACCGGCCAGGGCGTCGTGGGTTTCGAGCCAGTTGTCGGCGGTCTGCGCCAGTGCGTCGAAGTCCTGTGCACGCAGCGGTTGTTCGACCTCGACCAAGAGAACCTTCGACTCGGTCAGGAGCTTGTGGGACACGCCGGGCCCTTCGGGCAGTGAGACGAGCCAGCTCAGGGCCTCCTCGCGATCGTCCACGTCGAAGACACGTACCGGGCAAGGCATCAGGAAACTCGTGAGCCGCGTCGACTCCCGGATCCAGCGGATGTCGGTGACGACGGCGCATCCCTCGAACAGGCGCATGGCACCGATCCCGACCTTGAGGTCCTCCCACCCGGCTGCCGGGGTGAACGACCGGAAATCCGGACCGCACTCCCACAGGAGCCGGATCCGGCGCCCCTCCCTGCGCGCGTCGTCGATGATCGGCTCGATGACTGCTTCGTAGTCGTCCTTCGACACCGTGCCGATCGCCTTGACCGCATCGATCCCTGAGGGCACGTCCTGGGCTCTTTCAAGCATGTCGTTCCTCTCTCCGTGCCCGTGCGACATGGAGCCCGGGCCGACGAACTGCGCAGCGCGGCGCCCATGCGGCGGACTACCTCCGTCCGTACAACCGGTCGAGGTCAACGAGTACCACTTCTCCCTGGGCTTCGGCGGCACGCAGGGCGGGGCTGAAGCCGGCTCCGCTGTAGCAGGCGGGCCTGGTACGGGTGGTGTCCTCGCCGCGGTCGGCGAGGATGTCGAGGAGGCCGCGGAGACGTTCCAGATGGGCCAGATCCATGACCTCGTCCCACCGGGCCAGGCCCACCGACAGCAGAGAGCCGTTGCGTACGCCGCCGTGGCCGCGTACGACCACTTCCGCCGCCAGTTCCTTACCGCCGGGGTGCGCCGAGTCGGCCACCGACCCGTGGGCCGCCGACCTGGGAGGGGCGCCCAAGGTGTCCGGGCCGGCGAAGTGGAGGGCCCAGTCGCGGCAGATCTGAGCGAAATGGGACCGGGCCACCAGGGAGTCGAACTCCGGGCGGACGTGCTTCCAGACCGCGACGGAGTCTTGCTGTGCCAGTGCCGACCGGTGAGGCCGTACGACCGCGTGTTCGAAGGTCAGCAGGGGCTCGGCGACGCGCAGTCTGATGAGGCTGGGCCGGAAGGCGTCGGGCTCGCTGTACAGCAGGCCGTGTTCCCGCAGCAGCCCCAGGCAGCGCGCGGTGTCGGTCAGGGGAGCGCCGAGGCAGTCCGCGACCTGGCCCTGGGTCGAGCAGCCCGTGGCAACGGCGGCGAGGGCGGAGTGGCACAGGGCGCGGTCCTTCTGGTCGATCTCCTCCTGCACCAGGTTGTACGCCTCGCGATACACGGGCTTGCCGGGGTTGAGTACGGTTCTGCACACCCAGGCGTCGAAGTCCTCCCGCCCTGTGGGGGTGTCGGCTTGGACGTATTCGTGCCGGTACGCGGGCGTGCCGCCGACGACGGCGTGGACGAGCAGGGCGAGGAAGGGGTCGTCGATGCCCCAGAAGTGTGCCGCCCGGCGGTGGTCGAACGGACGCAGGGTGAGGTGCAGATCGCTCAGTTCGTGCAGTGGGGAGGCCGTGCTGAACAGCCGGTGCATGAGGGGCAGGGAGCTGCCGGTCAGCAGGAGGCGTGCCTGGCCGGGGTGTCCCCCGTCGTGGCGCCGGTAGGCGCTGTGCAGGATGGAGGGGAGCGAGGGGCTCTGGCGCACCAGGTCGGGGAACTCGTCGAGGACGATGGGTGTCGGACGCCGGTCTCCGAGCGCCAGGAGGGCGTCGGTGGCATCCTCCCAGCCGTGCCAGTGGGGTGGGGACGGCGCGTTCGTGTACCGGGCCAGCCCGGCGGCGAGGTGGCTCAGCGACTCGGCCTGTGTCCCCTGCTGCGCCCCGAAGTAGAAGCCTCCCAGGGCGCCGGTGAGCGCCTCCAACAAGTACGTCTTGCCCTGCCGAAGCCGCCCGCTCACCACCCCCAGGCGGGCCTCGGGCCGGCTGTCACAGGCGAACGCGACGAGTTCCTGCCACTCGGCGTCCCGGTCGAAGACCTTCTGCGGCTTGTCCGGGAGAGGGATGTCGGACGTCGGCACGGCCATTCCCCTCGTTCGGTGGTGCTTTCCTTTCCAGTACAACGCCGGATGCCGGGCCCCGCGACACACGATGGGTCTGGCCCGGCACATGCAGGGCCTTTCCCGGCCGTTGCGACCGCGGACCGGGATGATGAAAGGTGCCGGCTCGCACCGGCTGCAACCGCGATTACGTCGGGAGGTGGCGAACGTGGCGCCTCGGCTCCGGCTCACGCTGCTGGGCATCGGCGCCATGGCGTCGCCGCGCTTCGCGCCCGCCGGCCTGCTGCTGGCGTACGGCCGCCGGTTCGTCGTGTTCGACGGTGGACCGGGGGCCGAGCCGCCCCGGGGCCCGCTGGAAGCCTGGCTGGCGACCGACGAGCGTGCCGAGCTGCGCTCGGCCCTGCGGCGCCTGGCGGCCCGGCGAGGGCTGGTGCCGCGCATGGCGGACCTGGACCTCGGCGACCTGCGTATCCGCGCGCTCCCGGTCGCGCACACCTCCCATCCGACCTGCGGCTACCGAATCGAGTCAGGGGCGGTGGCGGCGGTGTGGGCACCGGAGTTCTGGACGTTTCCGGGGTGGGCGGCGAACGCCGACCTGATGTTCGCGGAGGCATCCGGATGGAACCGGCCGATCCGCTTCCGTGGTGGCGTGGGTGGCCATGCCCCGGTGCGGGAGATCGCCCGCGAGGCGGCCCGGCATGGGATCGGCCGCCTGGTCTATGCGCATATCGGCCGCCCGTGTCTGCGCGCGATGGACGCCGGTCTCACACCCGAGTACGGCGAATGGGGGCGTGAGGGGCACGTGTACGTGCTGGCCGACGCCGTGGACCCCCCACGGACCTGACGGCGTCGGTGCGGAGGCGGGTGTGGCCGAGGCGCCGCGCGACGCCGTGACCTCGGTGGTCGTGCGGCTCCACCAGATCACCGCATCGGTATCGTCGACCGACCGCAGCATCGTCGAGATGATCGCGGGCGGCGCGGAGGGGCCGGCCGGCCGGTATGCGACTGTCAGGCAGGGATCTCAGCCCCGTGGACGAATGACTGCCAGGGGGCACTGGGAGAACTGCAGGAGATGGTGGCTGACGGAGCCGAGGGCCAGACCGTGGAAGCCGCCCAGTCCCCGCGAGCCGACGACCAGGAGGTCGGCGCGGTCCGAGGCGCGGGCCAGCGCGATGACCGGCGCTTCATCGGGCACCTGCTCCACCACCTCGACATCGGGATGCTCCTCGCGCAGCGGCGCCAGCCACTCCTCCAGGGCCTGCAGATGCTCCTTGGTCATGGCGTCCTGGGCCGCGCTGACATACGCGTGTGGTCCTGGATGGCTCCAGGCATGCACGGCCTGCACCTGGGCGCCGCGCAGCTCCGCCTCCTCGAAGGCGTACGCGAGGGCGGCCCGGGAGTGCACCGACCCGTCGGTGCCGACGACGATGCGGCCGTGGCCTGTGGCGACGTGGTTGACGACCACTACCGGGCAGGCCGCGTGACCGACCACCTGCAAGGCGACCGAACCGAGGAGCAGGCTTCCGAAGCCGCCCATCCCTTTTGCGCCGAGCACCACGGTATGGGCGTGCTCTGCCTCGGCCAGGAGCACCGCTGCCGGGGTGCCTGACGGGAGGGCCGATATCACCTCCAGGTCCGGATGGGCTTCCTGCACGATGGCGGTGGCCTCGGCCATGACGCGCTGGTCCCAGTTGCCCGCCTCCCATGCGCGTCCCTCTTCGGTGGCCGCGTATGAATGGGCTGGGGGCAGGACGTGGATGATGCGCAAGGGGCACTGGCGCAACGCCGCCTCGTGGGCGGCCCACACCAGAGCTCGCAGACTTCGCCCGGAGCCGTCGACTCCGACCGCAATCGGATCAGTCATTGCCTTCTCCCGGGGATGCGGGCGGCACCGTGGTTCGTCGCCGCCCTATTTGCGGAACTCATTCAAGTTCACGACGGATCATGGCGTTTTCACGCTCCCCTCTACCGTCATCCATACACCGCATGGAGGCATCTCAGCATGGGCCTTCCGGCCCCGTCGGCCACGGGATCCGCGGTCGGCCTCGCCGACTCCTCGAAGAAAGTCCGCACCGTGGTGAGCTCGCATGATCGCAGCCCTCTGCTCAGAATGGTGCTGTACTCCAACCTGCCACGCGGGACACACCGCCGCATGGGACGAGAGCCTCGTGTCCGCGGGGCGGGCGGCCCGTATCCGGGAGGCGACATGCACCACCGAACGGTCGAGGAACTCATGACCCGGGACGTCGTCCGGGCACGGCGTGACACGCCGTTCAAGGAGCTCGTCAGGCTGCTGGCGGAGAACGACGTCACCGCCGTGCCCGTGGTGGACGAACTGGAGCGCCCCATGGGTGTGGTGTCCGAGGCCGACCTGCTACGCAAGTGCGCCGACCAGGCCGATCCGTCAGGCAGGGTCCCGGTCCCGAACCTGGAGGCCTGGGAGCGGGCCAAGGCCGAGGGTTCCCGCGCCGAGGAACTGATGTCGGCTCCGGCGGTATGCGCACGTCCGGAGTGGAGTGTGGTCGAGGCCGCTCGCCTCATGGAGGCCCAGCACGTCAAGCGGCTGCCCGTGGTGGACGAGGCGGACCGGCTCAAGGGCATCGTCAGCCGTGGTGACCTGCTGCGGATCTTCCTGCGCCGTGACGACGCCATCCGAGAGGAGATCACGGGGGACGTGCTGGGGCGCACGATGGGGCTCGATCCCTCCGAGGTCACGGTCGAGGTGCACGCCGGGCGGGTCCATCTCGGCGGCTCCGTCGAGTTCCGGAGTCTGGTCCCCGTCATCGAGCAGCTGTGCCGCGGCATCGACGGCGTAGTCTCGGTCTCCGGCCGCATCGGGTACCGGACGGACGACACCCGCCGTCCCGCTGCCGGCGGCTGACCAGGGCCGGCCGACGAATACGCCGCGCGGCGCGGCGCCTCCGCGAGGAGGGGCAGCGATTGCCGGGCCGTCGTGCTTGCTGACGATCACCGAGGCGGGGTACGAACTCCTTGCTCTGGAGGCGCAGGGGGCGAGGACGCGTTGACGGCGTGGTCATTGGCTCTTCCGTCCGCCTGGCTGTGTTCTTGGCGCAGGACGCCGAGGACGACGGAGCCGTCGACGGTCTCGTGGGTGACCAGTTCACCGGTCAGGCGTTCCAGGGCGGGCAGGTGGCCGCGCAGCAGCGTGATCGCGCGCTGTTCGGCCTGGCGCAGCAGGCGGGCGACCTCCTCGTCGACGATGCGCTGGGTCTGCTCCGAGTACAGCGGCCGGCCCGGCTCGTCGGTGGTCTCACCGAGGAAGTGCGGGCGGGATGAGGCGTAGCCGATCGGCCCGAGTTCGGGGGAGAGGCCGAACTCGCGGACCATGCGGGTGGCGAGCTGGGTGGCTCCGGACAGGTCGTCGGCGGCTCCCGTCGAGCCCTCGCCGAAGGCCACGAGTTCGGCTGCGCGCCCGCCCAGGCGCACCGTCAGGAGGTCGGTCAGGTAACTCTCGCTGTACAAGTGGCGTTCCGCCTCCGGGAGTTGCTCGGTGACGCCGAGAGTGACACCGGCGGGCAGGATGGTGACTTTCGCCACCGGGTCGGCGTGTTCGCACAACGCCGCGACCAGGGCGTGGCCCGATTCGTGGACAGCCACCGAGCGGCGCTCCTCGGGCAGCAGCGCGTTGGAGGACTCCCGGCGTCCCAGCAGCACACGGTCGCGGGCGGCATCCAGGTCATGCGGCTCTATCCGGGTGCGGTCGTTCCGTACGGCGTTGATGGCGCCCTCGTTGACGAGGTTGGCGAGATCGGCGCCGGAGAACCCGGGCGTGGCGCGCGCTACGGCATCCATGTCGACGTCCGGAGTCAGGGTCTTGTCACGGGCGTGGACGGTGAGGATCGCGGCCCGCTCGGCCTGGTTGGGCAGCGGCACGGTGACCTGCCGGTCGAAACGCCCGGGGCGCAGCAGGGCCGGATCGAGGGCGTCGGGCCGGTTGGTGGCGGCGAGGACGACGGTGCCGCTGGACTGGTCGAAGCCGTCCATCTCGGACAGCAGCTGGTTGAGGGTCTGCTCGCGTTCGTCATTGCCGCCCAGCCGTGCTCCGCCGGCGCGACGTGACCCCAGCGCGTCGATCTCGTCGATGAAGATGATCGACGGGGCGCGTTTGCGGGCCTCGCCGAACAGGTCGCGCACCCGGGAGGCGCCGACCCCGACGAACATCTCCACGAACGCGGAGCCGGTCACCGACAGGAACGGAACGTCCGCCTCGCCGGCGACTGCCCGTGCGAAGAGCGTCTTGCCGGTACCGGGTGGCCCCACCATGATCACGCCACAGGGTCCCTTGGCACCCGCGGCGGCATAGCGGGCGGGATTGCGCAGGAAGTCGACGACCTCGCTGATCTCCTGCTTGACCCCGTCATAGCCGGCGATGTCGTCGAAGCCGGTGGTGGGCCGTTCCGCCTCGATGATCTTCGCCCGCGAGCGCCCGATGGCGCTCAGCCCTCCGGTCACCGACCCTGCGGCCCGGCGTCCCATCCACACGAAGAAGCCGATCAGCAGCAGGAACGGCAAGAACGTGAAGAGCACGGACAGCCATGCCGAGCCGCCGCTGCTGCTCTGGCTGGCTTTGATCTGCACGTGGTGAGACGTCAGCTGCTGCTGGAGCTGGGCCCCGGTGCCCAGCGCGGTGGGGACCTGGGTGGTGAACTTCGTCCCGTCCTTCAGAGTGCCGCTGATCGCGCCTTTGTCGTTGATGTCGACCGTCTGCACCTGGCTGGCGCCTACCTTGCCGACGAAGTCGCTGTAGGGAAGTGATGTCGCGTGTGGCCCGGATTGCGCGCGCGAGAGCAGGAGGACGATGAGGATCGTCATCAGGATCCACCAGAAGATCCACCGTCCGCCGACCGGCTGCGGTTGCCGGGACGGAGGCGTGGGCGGTTCGCGCGGCGGCCCGGGCTTGGCGGGCGGCGTCAGGTGCCGGTGCGGCATCCGCACTCGTGTGATCACCAATCCCACGCCCTTCGGTCGGCATGAACCCCGGCTACCAGCCTCACCCCGATCGTTCCTGGCCGGCAGGGGTCGAATGGCCCTGATGGGGCAACGTGGGCACTCACGGCAACTGCCGCTCGCCGCCGAGCTGGGCGTCGTCTGCGCCTGCGCGGCCGCCTTCCTCGCCTTGGCCATCAACGGCTTTGGGTAACCCGAGCAGGCCGGCGTTCAGGCCCACCACCCGGTCCGCTCGTCGAGTCGGCGGCGTCGCACCGGCGTGACATGCCTGGTGGCGACGTGCTCTATGCGGCTGTGTCGTCGACGGTGTAGTCGATCATCGGTCTGACGGTGACGACGCCGTCCACGCCCTTGGCGAGCCGTTCGGCGATCTGGGCGGTGCTGCGGTTCTCGACCTCGCCGCGCAGGGTGACGACACCTTCGTGAACCTGGACCTGCACCTCCGTTTCGCCCAGCCGCAGCATGCCTTCCAGCACGTCGTCGCAGATCTCCTCCCGGATCTCCTCGTCGGGGCGAAGGAAGACACGTAGCAGGTCCGAGCGGCTGACGATGCCGATGATGCGGTCGGTCTCGTCCACGACCAGCAGCCGCCTGACTCGGTGGAGGTCCATCGTCCGGGCCGCCTGGGCGACCGGCCAGTCGGCGTGAGCGGTGACCACGGGTGCGGTCATCAGCCCGGCGGCGTTCTCCGCGCGCGCCTTGGCCCTCTCGTGCGGCCACTCGGGAGGGGACGCCTGCTCGCCGTATTTGTCGGGCTGTTCTACCTGCTTGCGGAGCAGGTCGGCTTCCGACACCAGTCCCATCGGCGCACCGCGCGCATCGGCCACGGGCACGGCGCTGATGCCATGCGTGGACAGTACGGACGTGATCTCTTTGAACGGGGTCTCAGGCTGGACGGTGACGACATCGCGTGTCATCACGTCGCTGACGGTTCTGTGCTGGGCGGTCATGTTCGCAGCTCCTTCCTGCGTGCACACGTCGGGCGGACGCAGTCTCGCGTCCCTCTGCCACTGTGCTCCTTCCGTGTGGAGCCGCTTCCAGGGCCGATGGTCCCCAATGCCGGCCAGAAGGCTTTTTGTGTGTACCGCGTTCAAGTGGTCGCGCAGACCGCCTCCACGAAGTGACCCACCTGTCCTTCCGGCAGGCGGCGCGCGAGGTCCGCCTCGCTGATCATGCCTATGAGGCGGTGATTCTCGATGACCGGCAGTCGCCGGATCCGGTGCTCCTGCATGACCTGCAGAACACGGTCGGTGTCGGCGTCCGCGTCGACCGTGACCGGCTTGCCCTGCTCAAGCTGGCCCGCGGTCACAGCCCGGGGGTCTTTCCCCTTGGCGAGACACTTCACGACGATGTCACGGTCGGTAATGATCCCGTGAAGACGGTCGTCCGGCCCGCAGATCGGCAGGGCGCCGACGTCCAGCTCCTTCATCTTGCGCGCTGCGTCCTCCAGAGTCTGGCTTTCCTGGATGCAGGTAGCGCCGGTATGCATGATGTCCCGCGCAGTGGTCACGGTCGTCTCCTTCCGATGCGGGCTTATGGCCGGGTGCGGGTCATGGCTGTGGTGTGCCTGCCGTGTCGTCGACGTCCGAGCGGAGGTGGTTCGTGACGTTGATGACGCCGTCGACGCTTTCACACAGCCGTACTGCGATGGGGATGAGGCTGCTGTGCTGCACGACGCCGGTGAGCGTGACCCGGCCATCGGCGACCTGGACCGTGACCGAGGCGGGGTCCAGGCCGAGGGTGCGGGTCAGGACCTCGGTCGTGATCTCCTCGTAGATCGTGGCGTCTCGCCGCAGGAAGACCTGTATGAGGTCGGCGCGGCTGATGATGCCCACCATCCGGTCGGCGTCGTCCACGACGGGCAGTCGTTTGACGTGGTGGCGGGCCATGGTGCGGGTGGCTTCCACTACCGACCACTGCGGTCGTGCCGTGATGACCGGACTGGTCATCAGCTCCTCTGCGGTCAACGCATGTGCCTTGGCGCTTTCCGCCGGTGGCAGGTGCTCGTCGGCCAGATGCCCGCTCGGATCGGACTGGCTTTGCTGTGTGCGCAGCAGGTCTGCCTCCGACACGATGCCGACCGGGTGGTCCTGGTCGTCGACGACCGGGACCGCTGTGATGCCGTGCTCCGCGAGACGCACGGCGATGTCCTTGAAACTCGTGTCGGGCCGCACGCGTACCACGGCTGTCGTCATAAGGTCTACGACCCTCCGGTGCAGCATGTCCTCACTCCCTCGAGCGCGGTAGGGCAGGTCCTCGGCCACTGTCCGTCCGTGAGAAGCCGCCGCGGCGTCTCCACTCGTCCTTGGGCACGTCAGTCCGGACAGACCCACCGGTGCGCGGTTGATCAACGCGGCAGACGCGGTGCGCGCCGTCTCGTGTCGCCGGTCAGGCAGCCGGCTGGAGGAGCAAGGCGCGGATGTCATGCGGGAGTTGTTCGAGCGCCGCTTCCAGGTGACCTGGCGAGACGTGATCGCGTACGACGGTGGTGACCGTGGCGGCTATCCGGGGGACGTCCTCGGCTGTGACCTTGGCTTCCTGGACGAAGCGGTCCAGGTATCCTCCGCGGTCGTACTTGACCGGTACGACGCTGGGGTTCCAGCCGTCGTAGTAGACGCCACGCACCAGTTCGGGGAGCTGTGCGGCGAAGTGGGCGGCCACGTCGACGGTGAGCCTGTCACGGAGCGTGTGCAGCCAGGTGCGCAGGACCCGGTGGGCGAAGTGGCGGTCCTCCGTGTCCAGGGCTTCCGACACCGCTTTGAGCCAGATGTTCGCGCTGTGGATGGCGTGCTCGAAGTCAGGTGGGCGTGTGGGGGGCATGGATCTTCCCTTCCCTTCCAGGCTGTCCGCGGGAAATGCAGGTGCTTTACCGGAAGCCGAGAGGCCTCATCCGCATACGCGAAGGCTGACTTGTGCAGAAGCGGCGGGGTTGCTGCACTGGCCCGGCGGCGACCGCGCGGGCATCAACGGCGCCGCGGCGGCTTCTCTTTCTCCCCAGGGCTCCATGCTAGGGCGGGCGAAGCCGGTTGGCAGCCTCACCACCACACGGCGCCACGCGACCGTGCATCGAGGCCCACCGAGGTCTTCCAGCGGGGGAGGGCGTTCATCACCGTGCCGAGCATCAGGACGCACGCACGTGGGCCTTCCCGGCAGCGGAAGGGAGGGAGAGCCGTGGGCCGCCGGGCCCGACGTACGAGCGATGACGGCAGGAGCCACGCAGAGCATCGCCGAGCCGTTCGTCCGGCTGCGCGCGGAAGGGCACCTGCGGCGCGGCCGCATCGTGCTGCCGGCGGGTGGCATCGGGCAGCCCTGCGTGACTTGCGCGTCTTCGACGTCGCGGCAGCGGGCGCCATGCCGTTGCCGGCGGTCTGCGACGGGCGCGGTACCGGGCCCGGATCACCGCTGCCCGACCACCGGCGGAGCCCGGCCGGCTTCTCTCGGAACGAGCCGGCGAGCCCGCCGCAGCGAGGTCCGTTTCGCCATGTCCGCTCAGGGGCGAAGAGGCTGATCGGCCGGGGACGGCCACGCCGACCGTGCGTACAGGTCCAATCAGCGTAAGTGTGGATAGTGGCACTAACGGCCCGCGCAAGGAGGCTGCCATGAAGCGATCGGCACCACAGCAGGCTCCCGAGATCCAGGTGGAAACCCAGGGGCAGATGCCGCCAGGAGCCGTCGAGTACGCGCAGGGCAAGCTACGGGCGCTCACCGGCCGGACACGGGAGCCGGTTCTGTTCGCCCGCGTCAAACTGACCCACATGGCCAACCCCGCCATGGAACGCCCGGCGATCGCCCAGGCCAGTCTGGACGTCAACGGGCGTCCTGCCCGCGCACATGTCTCCGCCGGCACCGTGACCGAGGCCGTCGACCTGCTGCAGGACCGGCTCGCTGCGCGGCTGGAGCGGCTGGAGGAGCACTGGGAGGCCCGGCGGGGAAAGACGCCGGTGCCGGGCCCGCACGAGTGGCGCCACGGCAGCGAGCCCGCCCAGCGTCCCGACTACTTCCCGCGCCCGGCCGAGGAGCGACAGGTCGTACGACACAAGGCCTACTCGCTGGCCCGGGAGTCGCCCGACGAGGCGGCCTTCGAGCTGGAGGCGATGGACTACGACTTCCATCTCTTCACCGACATCGGCACCGGAGAGGACAGCGTGCTGTACCGATCCGGCCCGACGGGCTACCGACTCGCCCAGGTCCACCCCCACCACGAGATGGCCGGCCCTGTGGCCGTGCCGCTCACCGTGAGCGACCTCCCCGCCCCTTGGATGAACGTGACCGAGGCGAAACAGCGGCTGGATCTAACCGGTTACCCGTTCGTGTTCTTCGCCGACGCCACCACGGGGCGGGGAAACATCCTCTACCACCGCTACGACGGCCATTACGGCCTGATCTCCCCCGTCGAGTAGCGGGCCCGTCACCTGAGGCCGATGCCATGCCTGGGCCGCGAGCGCGGTGTTGCTCGCGCACGGTCAGCAGGCGTGACACACCGCCTGATTCGGCTCGGGAGCGAGCGATACAGCGGGCAGGAGCCCCGCAGGAGCCCCCGGGAACGCGCCGCTGCACCGCACTTGAGCAGCCGTCCCTGTCCGGCCCCGCGGTCAGAATCGTCCAGCCGCGTGAGCGGCCGGGGCCATGTGGTCGCTGAACCAGGCACGGGCCAGGTCGGTGACCTTCTCCAGAGCACCGGGCTCCTCGAAGAGGTGGGTGGCGCCGGAGACGACCGCGAGCTCGTTCTCGCAGTGCAGCCGGGCCTGTGCCTCGCGGTTGAGCCCGAGAACCAGTTGGTCGTGACCCCCGACGATCAGCAGCGTGGGCGCCGCTACCGCAGGCAGCCGCGGCCCGGCCAAGTCCGGCCTGCCGCCGCGGGAGACGACCGCGGCGATCCGGGCGCCGGGCTCGGCGGCGGCCCAGAGCGCGGCGGCCGCGCCGGTGCTCGCGCCGAAGTATCCGATGGCCAAGCCCCGGGCCTCGGGCTGCTCGCGCAGCCAGCCGGTGGCGTCTGTGAGCCGGCGGGCGAGCAGGTCCGTGTCGAAGACGTTGGCCCGGTCGGTCTCCTCCACCTCGGTGAGGAGGTCGAACAGCAGGGTGCCCAGCCCGGCCCGGTTCAGGCCGGCCGCGACGAACCGGTTGCGCGGGCTGTGGCGGCTGCTGCCGCTGCCGTGCGCGAACACCACGATCCCGAGCGCGCCTTCGGGGACCGTGAGCTGTCCCCGCAGTACCAGCGGACCCGCTCGTACATCGGCTTCCCGGTCCTCGGGCAGGGCATGACCCGGCGGAGTCCGGCGGGTGCTCACCGGGCGGGCGAGGGCCTCCTCCAGGCAGGCGACGACCTCGTCGTCGTCGGTCTGGGAAAAGTCGGCATAGAACTGACCGATGGCGTAGAAGTTCCACGGCGTGTGCAGGCACACCAGTTCGTCGGCGTCCGCGCCCAGCCGCGCGGTCCAGTCGTGCGGTCCCACGGGAACCGCCAGCACGATCCGTGCGGCCCCGCGAGCGCGGGCGATCCAGCAGGCCGCTCGCGCCGTCGAACCCGTGGCCACCCCGTCATCGACCACCAGCACCGTGCGGCCTTCGAGCCAGAGTGTTTCCCGCTCACCCCGGTAGCGTCGGGCGCGGCTCTCCAGGACCTCCCGCTCGCGTGCCTCGACCTCGGCCAGCTCGTCCGGGGTGACACGGGCGGCGCGCACCACCTCGTCGTTGATCACGCGGACGCCGTCTTCGCCGATGGCTCCCATGCCCAGTTCCGGCTGGAACGGCACGCCGAGTTTGCGTACGAGGCAGACATCCAGGGGCGCGCCGAGGGCCTGGGCGACCTCTGCGGCGACCGGGACCCCTCCGCGGGGCAGCCCCAGCACCACGATGTCGGAACCCTTGAGGTGCTTCAGGCGGGCTGCCAACTGTCGGCCGGCATCTCGGCGATCCACGAAGTACATGATCGGCCTCCTTGCCCCGGCGGAACACGGCGGAACACGGCGGGGCACGCGAGCAACGCGACGCGCCCCGTACCTCCATCCTCACTCCGTCGGAGAATGAGTGCGCACCGCTGCGGTGCGCACTGATTTCTCATGTCGGATGCGGTTGCCCTCCCCGCGTGAGGACCGGTGTACAGGTTCCGGGCGTCACTGTGCCGTTCAGCCGAACAGACGGCGCACCCGTATCGTGTCGACGCGCCTCCAGCCAGTCTCGGGCAGGAGCAACCACCGAAACTCGTCCCGGTCCCTGCCGCGGCCCACCCCCGCTGTGGCCGCGCCCCGCGCCGCCCGACGCCGCGGCAGCCTCGCCCCGCAGACGGGCTCGCCGGACGCGTTCCCGCCTCCGGCGAGCCCGGTCACCGCCTCTCCCGGTGCGGCTGCCCGAATGAGGCAGCGTGTGCCGGATGGGTCTCGATCACGCATCCTGGGCCGGGAAAGATCTCTGTCTCGTGACCGTCTTCGTAGCGCACCCGATAGGGTGGTTCGCCGTTTTCGCCGAGCACCTGTACGACGGTGGCATGGTGTTCGGGGGACCCCACGGTTCTGCCGGTGAACCGCAGTACGTCACCTTCATGCGCCTTCATCGTGGCTCACCTCGTTCCCTGCCGTCGTTGACCGTCTTCGTTCAGGATGACTCCGGGAGGCGGCTCGCGCAGAGGGGCCGTTCGGGCACGTCCGGCGGGCTGTCGGGCCCGTGACCAGGTCGGCGCCAGACGCCCCACGGTTGGTACGGAGAGCAGGCGGGGCTCGTCGGGCAGGCGCATCCTGGAGTTGGAAAGCCGCGGCACGCCAACCCGAACGTGTCTCGATACGGCGGCATCCCGGGCGTGGTGGCACGTGGCGCCGACAGCCCACTCGGGAGCGACATGAAACTCTCCTTCCTGGAACCTCTCTACAAGCAGTCCGGTCCTTTCGCGTCCGTCTACCTGGACACGTCCCGCGACGCCGCCATCGAGGATCCCGATGCCGCCATACAACTGCGCTGGCGGCATCTTCGGGACGCACTGATGTCCGAGGGAGCGGACCGGGACTCCATCACCGCGGTGGCGGGCACCGTGGGCAGCGACACGGACGTTCCCGGCACCCACGGTCAGGCCGTGTTCACCGCCCACGGACACCTGGCCCTGCTGGACGAGTTGCCCGCACCGCCCGCACGGGACACCGCGCGCTTCGGGACGCTGCCGGACACCATGCCGCTGATCGTCCAGCACGCGCCCGGGATCCCCTATCTGGCGGTGCACGTGCACTACGGCGGCCGTCACTCGACGGACGCCACCGGCACGGTACGGATCGAGGCCGAGGCGGGCACATGGCCGCTGACCAAGGTCACGCCGGGCCACCGGCTGGACGAGGAGATCCCGGTGGCCGACTGGACCCGCGCTGCCGGAGAGGTCGGCCGGGAGCTGGAAGGTCACGCACGGCGCATCGACGTCGAGACGGTGGTCGTCGCCGGAGACGTCTGGGCCCGCGGCATCCTCATCCATCGGCTTCCGCTCTCCCTGCGCAGGCAGGTCACCACCGTGGAGGGCGCCGGCGAGTCCGAGCCCGGGCGGGCGCTGCTGGAGCAGCGGCTCGAAAGCCTCTTCCAAGGGCGCATGGCCGCGCACGACAGGGCACTGCTGGACGCCTTCCTTGCCGAGCGGGCCCGCGGCGGAGCGTTCGCGGAGGGCCTAGCGCCCGCCGTGTCGGCGCTGCAACGCGGCAGGGTCAAGGCTCTATTCCTCAACGACCACCCTGAGTCCCCGTTCCGCCTGTGGGTCGGCCCGGAGCCCGGTCAACTCGCCGTCGCCGAACCGGAACTGCGCTCCTACGGCATACGGGAGGTCAGCGAGGAACGGGCCGACACGGCCCTGGCCCGTGCCCTCGTCGGCACGAAAGCCGAACTGGTCGTGGTGCCCGAGCAGGAGCTGTTGCTGTGCGAGGGCGTGGGCGTCCTGCTGCGCTACGCCGAGTCCACGTCCCGCGCATGAAGGGGCATCCGCGAAGCGGCAGCCCGTCCCGTCGGCAGGAGTCGACCGGCGCCGGCGCACATGGTGGCCGCGTCGTGCCCTTTTTCCTCGGCGGGCGAGGATCAACGGTGCGCCGAGTTGTCGGGCAGCGCTGCGCCAGGCCTGGGTCAGCGCGCTCTGCGTCATGGCGAGGGCCTGGGCCTGTGTCTGTTCGCTGCGCAGGCGCAGAGGTGCGCCGACGTGCACGTGGAGTCGTGGACGGCGCAGTGGAGCGGTGAGCAGCCTGGCCACCTGTTCGAAGGGGCTGCCGGATGCCAGTGCGCGGGCCCCTGCCTGGCCCAGGGGCACGATCTGGGCGCCGGTGGCGTGCGCGAGATGGAAGAGGCCGGAGTGAAAGGGCCGGGGCGGAGCCTCGCGAACGCCCTTGCGGTGGGGGAGACCGCCTTCCGGGTAGAGCAGGACGGACCGGCCCGCGGTCAGTGCCGCTCGGGCCTCTTGCAGCGCTTGGGCGGCTCGTGGGTCGTGCCGGTGAACCGGGATGTGCCCCTCCCGAGTCAGGACACAGCCGAGCAGGGGGACGCGCCACAGCCCCGCGGCCGCCAGCACGATGGGCTCGGTGCCGAGGCGGCGCAGCGCGGCGAGGACGACCGCAGGGTCACTGAGGGAGGTGTGGTTGGCGATGATGATGCTGCCCGTGATCGGCCCGGAAGTGCCATCCGTGGTGACGTCCAGGCGGCCGAAGACGGGCACTACGAACTCTGCGAGGCGACTGAGCACAAAAGCATCTCCATGATGGCGACAACCGCGATGCCCGTTGCCGTTGCCGCAGCAGCGAGCACTCCTTGATCACCTTATGCCGCGGGTGCCGCTCCCGTTGGCCGGCCTGGCCGGTTGCCGCCCGACCCGGGGACGCGGTTCGGTGCCGCGCCGTCCGCGTGGCCGTAATCGCCGTGTGCCCGTCTGGCCCCACGTGAGCCGCTGAGGGAGGAACGAGAAGGGGCGAAACGGGTGAGCAGGAAGGACTGAAGCGGCCGTCATCGGGGTGCTGCGGGGAAAGCTGAAACGGCGACGGGAGGAACCGGGAGGTGGGTGGTGAGCGACGACGCGGCATCCGGCCGACGGATCGTGGTCGGGGTCGAGGGGCCGGAGCCGTCGAAGGAGCAGCTCGTCGTGCGCCCAGCTCCCACGACCGCGTCTCGGCCGGTGGGTTCCTCAGCCCAGTGAGATGAGGACCGGCCCGGCCGACCATCAGCTGACGGACACGGATGGTGGGGTGAGATGAACGCCGAGGCCGGTGGGACCGCGGTGGTGGAGCTCGATCCGGAGGAGCGCCTGGACCTGCTGCTGCGGGATCTGCGCAGCACGCGGAAGGGCGTGTCCTCGCGCGAGGCGGCTCGGCGACTGGTGCGCTACGGGCCCAACGAGCTGCAGCGGCGCGGCGGCAGGCGCTGGCCGGGCGAGTTGGCCCGGCAGGTGGCCCACCCACTGGCGCTCCTGTTGTGGGCGGCCGCGCTGCTGGCGTGGTGGGCGGGGATCGCGGCGGTGGCGGTGGCCATCGTGCTGGTGATCGTGGTGAACGCGGCGTTCGCCTTCGTACAGGAGATGCAGGCCGAACGGGCCGTGGAGACGCTGGCCGCCTACCTGCCGACGCATGCGACCGTGGTGCGGGACGGGCACGTCCAGCAGGTCGAGGCGGTCACCCTGGTGCCCGGCGATGTGCTGGTGATCGAGGAGGGGGACCGCATCTCGGCCGACGCACGGCTGATCGAGGGCGGAATCGAGGTCGATCTGTCGCCGCTGACCGGTGAGGCGATGCCCGCCTACCGTGCGGCCGACCGGGTCGACGTCCACGTCCCGCTGCTGTCGGCGCGCGACCTGGTCTTCAGCGGCACCACATGCACCGAGGGCGAGGCCAGAGCGGTGGTCTTCGCGACCGGCATGCACACCGAACTCGGGCGTATCGCGGCGCTCTCAGAGCGTGTCGAGCGGGAGATGAGCCCGTTGGAGGCGCAGGTCCGGCGAGTGGCGTGGCTGATTGCGGCGATCGCGGTGATCATGGGGGTGGCGTTCCTGCCACTGGCCATGTTCGTGGCGAAGCTGCCGTTCCACGACGCGGTCGTCTTTGCCGTCGGCCTGCTGGTCGGCAACGTTCCCGAGGGTCTGCTGCCGGTGATCACACTGGCCCTGGCACTGGGTGTGCGGGAGCTGGTGCGTCGTGGGGCGGTCGTCAAACGCCTGAGCGCGGTGGAGACACTGGGTTCCACGGACGTGATCTGCACCGACAAGACCGGCACCCTCACCGAGAACCGTATGCGGGTCATCGCGGTGTGGAGCGCGGCGGGGCGGCGGGAACTCGCCGACGCCGCCGGGGGACTGCCCGACGACGAGGCGTTGCGTGCTCTCGCGACGGTGGTGGCGTGGTGCAACAACGCACAGTTGGACGCCCCCGGCGGCCCTGTGGGTGATCCCACCGAACTGGCGCTGCTGACAGCGGCCGGGCATCTGGGCTGCGGGGTCGGTACCGACGAACGGGATGCCGGCCGCCGCCGCCAATTCCACTTCGACCCCGTACGCAAACTGATGTCGACGGTCGACCAGCGCGACGACGACGGATTCTGGATCGACGTCAAGGGAGCCCCCGAGGCGCTCCTGCCGCTGTGCGCCACCATCAGACAGGCCGACGGCACGGTCGGCCCGCTCACCGAGCGACAACGCCGTACGATCGCCGGGCAGGTGGACACATTCGCCCGCCGGGGGCTTCGTGTCCTGGCTGCGGCGGAGCGGCACCTGGCTGCCGGCGTCGCATTACCGGAACGCCGCGAGGAGGCCGAAGACCTGCTGGTCTTCCTGGGGCTGGTGGCGATGGCCGATCCGCCCCGCCCGGAGGTGGCCGACGCGGTCACCCGCTGTCACAGTGCCGGCATCCGCATCATCGTGGTCTCCGGCGACCACGCCCTGACCGCGACCGCGATCGCCGGTCAGGTCGGCATCGGCGGCCCGGAACCGAAGGTGGTCACCGGCGACGTACTCGACCGCATGCCCGAACACGAACTCGACCAACTGCTGCGCCACCACCGGGAAGTGATCTTCGCCCGCACGTCCCCGGAGGCAAAGCTGCGGATCGCCGACGCGCTGCGCGCCGAAGGCCACGTCGTGGCGATGACCGGTGACGGCGTCAACGACGCACCCGCCCTGCGCCGGGCCGACATCGGGGTCGCCATGGGCCGCTCCGGCACCGACGTGGCCCGCGAGGCGGCCACCATGGTGCTCACCGACGACAACTTCGCCACCATCGTCGCCGCTGTGCACGCGGGACGCCGCGTCTACGACAACATCCGCAAGTTCGTCTGCTACATCTTCGCCCACACCACTCCGGAGGTCACACCGTTCCTGGTCTACGCCCTGGCCGGCGGGGCTGTACCGCTGCCGCTGACCGTACTGCAACTGCTCGCGTTCGACGTCGGCACCGAGACCCTCCCCGCCCTCGCCCTGGGCCGGGAACGTGCCGAGCCCGGACTGATGGACCGCCCTCCTCGCCCTCGCTCCGAAGGCGTCATCCGCGGCCCCATGCTGTTGCGCGCCTGGCTGTTCCTCGGCGTCATCTGCGCCGTCCTGGAGCTGACCGGCTTCTTCGCCGTTCTCTGGCACGCCGACTGGCACCCCGGTGCCCCCACCGGCCCCGGCACGCCGCTGCACCACGCCTACCAGCAGGCGACGACGATGACCTTCCTGGGCATGATCGCCGGTCAGATCGGCACCGCGTTCGCCGCCCGCACCGAGCACGCCTCGCTGCGTTCCATCGGGGTGTTCACCAATCCACTGCTGCTGTGGGGCATCGCCTTCGAACTCGCCCTCGCCGCCGTCTTCATCTACACCCCGCCCCTGCAGGCCCTATTGGGCACCGCCGCCCTCACCCCACGCATGCTCGCCTTCGTCGTCCCCTTCCCTTTCATCGTCTGGGGCGCCGATGAACTGCGGCGCTGGCTGCTGCGGCGCCGACGGGCCGTCCCGGCCAGGTAGCGGTCCGCAGGCCGTCGACGAAGACGCCGTTCAGGACGAAGACGCCGTTCAAGCGGACGACCTGGCGGGTACCGCCCCTCATGACGGCATCGGGTGCGAGACCGGCCGGCCACTGCGAAGAGCGCGATCGACGTCCTCGCCGGTGGGCCTCTGCCGTGTGAAGACATCTTGCCCGACCACAGTGGACTCCCACGCCTCCACCGTGGCGGAACGGGTCAGCAGCCAGGTACTGAGGATGCGTTCCGGGTCTGTGAAGAATTGGCCGCTCCAACTCGTGACGGAGCCCACGTTGCCGTGTTCGTTGCGCCAGGCGACCGTCCAGCCGAGGGCGATGCCGTTCCCCGGGCTCACAGGCCCGTCATGGCGTCCGGTGAGGAGATACGTCCCCGGCGCGTGCCCTACGGCGGTCACGTACCGTCCGCTGACGGTCCCTTCCTGGTCCACCTCGAGATGCAGGTGTGAACCGAACTCGTTGTACCACTCTCCATCAATGGGCATGGTCTTCTCTCTACTCGCTCGCGCCTGCGGCGTCTCGGCCCGGAACCGCCGCTCCCTACCTGCGGCGATTGCCACCGTAATGTCAAATATGGGGATGAATCCGGCAGGCGTGCCGGAGGTTGGCAAGCTGGGAGGGGCGTTGCGGGGGACGGCCCGCCGGCGGTCGACCCCGTCTGCACCGGCTGAGCCGTGTTCTAGCCTTTGAGTACGCCCAGCGGTACCAGACGGGCCACAAGGCGGCCCAGATCGTTGTGTTCGCTCGCCCGGACGACGGCGTCGACGTCCTTGTACGCCTCGGGTGCCTCCTCGGTGACGCTGCGCCAGGAGGCGGGGCGCACCGCGACCCCCGCGTCGACCAGCTCCCGGCGCAACTGCCGGGCGGACATCTCGCGGTGCGCGCGGTGTCGGCTCCAGACCCGGCCGGCGCCGTGGCAGCAGGAGTCGAACGCCCGATTGCCGGTGCTGCCGGTCATGACGTACGAGGCGGTGCCCATCGTGCCGGGCACGAACACCGGCTGACCGAAGGGGCGGAGTGCGTCCGGCAGGTCGGGGTGGCCCGGCGGCAGGGCCCGGGTGGCGCCCTTGCGGTGGACGCACAGCAGCGGCCGGGCTGCGCCGTCGCCGGTGTGGCGTTCCAGTTTGGCGAGGTTGTGTGAGACGTCGTAGAGCAGGTCCAGGCCCGCGCCACTGGCCTCGAGGAAGACGCCGCGGGCGGCGTCGGCCAGCAACTGGCGGTTGGCGCGGGCGAAGTTCGCGGCCGCGGCCATTGCGCCCAGGTAGGCGCGGCCCTCGGGCGAGTCGACGGGTGCGCAGGCGAGTTGCGGGTCGGGTACGTCGATGCCGTACCTCCGCATCACGGTGTCCATGGCTCGCACGTGGTCGGAGCAGATCTGGTGGCCCAGGCCGCGCGAGCCACAGTGGATCATGACGCACACCAGGCCGGGGCGCAGGCCGAACGCCCGCGCGCACGTCTCGTCGTAGACCGCGTCGACGGCCTGGACCTCCAGGAAGTGGTTGGCCGAGCCGAGGCTGCCGACCTGCCCGGCGCCGCGTTCCAGCGCGCGTTCGCCGACCTGGGTGGCATCGGCGTCTTCGACGGCTCCGCCGTCCTCGCAGCGCTCCAGGTCGCGCCGTACTCCGTGGCCCTGCTCTACGGCGTACCGGGCACCGCCGCACAGGACCTCGTGCAGCTGTGCCCGGCCCGGCAGATGCCACAGACCGCCGCGACCGAGCCCGCGCGGGATCAGCGTGTCCAGTCGGTCCATCAGCGCGGGCAGCTTCGGCAGCAGGGCGGCGCGGTCCACGTGCGCGGTGAGCAGGCGCACCCCGCAGGAGATGTCGAAGCCCACCCCGCCCGGCGAGACGACCCCGCCGCGGGCCACGTCGGTCGCGGCCACGCCGCCGATCGGGAAGCCGTAGCCCCAGTGGATGTCGGGCATGGCGTACGAGGCACGGACGATGCCGGGTAGCGTCGCCACGTTGGCCACCTGCCGAAGGGCCTGGTCGCCGGGCTCGTCCGGCAGCAGCTCCCGTGGGGCGAGGACGACTCCGGGCACGCGCATGGCGCCGGCCTGTTCGATGCGAAATCGCCAGGGTCCATCCGCCACCAGCCGGATGTCCATTTCGGTTCGGCCTCCTCGGCGAGGCGTTCCGGCGCGGGACGCCGGGACAGGCGTCACACATCCAGCGTCACTCGGCAGTCCCACCCGCGCGAGTCCTGGGCCAGCCGCAGTCCGTGCAGGGCGACGGCCTTGGGCACGGCCCCGGTCTGCGTGGCCGTCGAGCTGTCGGCCATCCTGAATCGCACGCGTACCCCGCCCGCCTCCGGCGTCACCGCGACGTGCACAGGGAGTTCGCCGGCCGCGTCCATGCGATAGATGACTTCCTCGAGCACGGCGGCCAGGAGCCTGCCGTTGTCCTCAGCCGACACCACGCACTCGCGGGTGACGCAGGAGGAACCCACGGGCAGTTCAGCGAAGCTGCCGACCACGCCCCGCACCGCCTCGACGATGCACTCCTCGCGTGTCGGCGCCCACGCCTCGACACGCAGATCGCCGGTGTGCGGAACACTTCGATGACCACGCGGCGACTGCCCCGGCCCGGCATCGGTCATGGTGCCTGGACACCTTCGTTCGTACCCGTCGATCGTTCTGCTGGCAGGAGCGGTGGTTCAGCCCTCGATCTCGATGTGGTGGGGCTTGGCTGCCTGGGCCTTGGGGGCGGTGACAGTAAGAATGCCGTCGGTGAGGCTGGCGCGGACATCCTCGGCCTTCACATCGGTGGGCAGCAGCGCCCGGTACTCGAATCGCCCGGTGCGGCGCGTGGCGCGGCGCAGGACGCCTTTCCGTTCGCGTTCCTTCAGCTCACCGGTGATGTGCAGTTCCCGGCCGCTGACTTCGACGTCGATGTCGTCGCGCTTGATGCCGGGCAGTTCGCACTCGACCTCGTATGCCTCGTCGGTCTCGCTCAGGTCGGCCAACGGCGCCCATGCCATGGGCTCGGTCCAGGAGGGTGCGGCGGACTCCAGGAAACGGTTCATGCGCTCGAAGAGTTCGTCGAACTCGGCGGCTATCGGCTCACGCCAGGGGTAGGCCCGCTCCAGCGGGCTGCCGTGCCTGTGTCGTACGGGCAGAGTCATGCGGCTCACCTCCGCGGATGTGAACTCGAAGTGCCATCCCTCTCCATCATGAGCGACGGCTGCCCGCTCGGCGACCTCGTACCGGCACGGCCGGCTCCCTCAGCCGGGCCTTCTTGGCGACGGTCGGGGTCATGGCGGCCGTGCCGCCCGTCCAGTGGCCCGCCAACCCGTCAACCCGCCAACCCGTCAACCCGTCAACACCACCGGGCTGTACGGGGAGGTGGCCGCCGGCACGTGGTCGAGGTCCTGGGCGAGGCGGGGCCATGGCGACCGAGGCGGCGCGCGGGCGAGGAGCGGCCGTGGCGGGCGTTCGACCCACCCGCCTCCCGCGGTCCCCGCACTTCTGGAAGCCGGTGCGGCCGATGGCGAGGAGGACCGCGCTGAGCAGCGGCCGGCTGTTCGTCTGGTCCGCTGCGACGCCCGGTTCTACGGTGGAAACAGAGGCTGGACCGTCGGCGGAAGCAAGGCGGAGGGCGAGGTGGGCGCGGGCAGCATGCACGGGGACGAGCCGCTGAGGCCGCGTCTGAACCAGGCGCTGGACGAGGTCCGGCTGCGCGTCGACGCAATCCGTGAGGGACTTCTCGCAGCGGCGCTCAGCGGCTGCGAAGCCGTGGTGACCAGCGAGATCGCGCCCGATTCGCGGCTCGGCGCCGAGAGCGTCGGCCGGTGGGCGGGGTTCGGGCCCGCGGTGGCCATCCCGATGGGTGCCGACAGGGCGGCCCGCGGTGTGCTGTTCGCAGCGGGTTCGGACCTGCGGGGCGTCCGGCGGTTCGGGAAGCACCCGGAGGCCGCCGAGCGGCCGGCGCGGACCGTGGACGATCTCGACACCACCGTCGACATCATCCGGTCCGTGCGCTTCGGGCTGCATGCGTCAGGGGAGGGCTCGCAGGGCCAGGGCCAGGGCCGGGACCGCGGTGCCGGGTGACCGCGGCGAGGCGGACTGTGCAGGCCCGACCCCCCGCCGACCATCGGCGCCTGAACCCGTATGCCACCTGTCGGGAGTGATGGCCGATGTCCGGGTGGCGGGAGTCCGAGGCGGTGGGCGGTGCGAGGTGGGCGGAGGGACGTCCCGCGCGACCGGGCCCGCTGTGGTGGTTGGTGGCCGTTCTCCTCGCGGCGGCCGTGGCCCTGGTCGCGGTCCTGCGGCGGAGTGAACTGGCGCAGGCCTACCACCTCATCGCCGGAGTACGCCCGCTGCCGGTGGCGGTCGCCGTGGTGTGCCAGGTGCTGTCGATCGTGTGTTTCGCCGCGGTGTACCGCTGGCTGCTGGAAGCGGGCGGGACACACTGGAGCCTGCGGCGCACGACGGCGCTCGTGGTGGCCGCCAACGCCGTGGCGGGCGCGTTGCCCGGTGGGGCGGCGTTCTCGGCCGCCTGGGTCTTCCGGCAGCTGCGCCGGCGGGGCGTGGAGCCGGTGCTGGCGGCCGCCGTGCTGGTGGTGGCCGGTGCGCTGTCGATACTCGGCATGGCCGTCCTGCTCGTGGCCGGCGTGGTCGCCGCGGGACCGGCGGGGCTGCGGACCGTTCTGCTTCCCGTAGCCGGCGCGCTTCTGGTGCTGGGGATCGCCGTGGCGGTCGTCGGAGCATCCCGCTTCTCGGGTTTCCGTCACGCGGTGGGGCAAGCGTGGACGAGCGTCGGGACACGCTCCCGACGCATCCAGCAGGGCCAGGAGGCACTCGCCCAGCTGGTCGAACAGGCCCGCAGCCTGCAGCCCGGCCTGCGACCTTGGTTGCGACCGTTCGCGTTCGCGCTGCTGAACTGGGTTCTCGACGTCGCTTGTCTGGCCGCCAGCCTGTGGGCGCTCGGCATTGGCGTGCCCTGGCACAGCCTGCTGCTCGTCTACGTTCTCACCCAGATCCCCGGCAGCCTGCGTCTGACCCCGGGCAGCCTCGGCATCGTGGAGACGAGCCTGTCCGCACTGCTCGTGCTGTACGGTCTTCGGCCCGGCCCGGCGATCGCCGCGACGCTCCTGTACCGGGCGGTCAGCTATTGGGCCCTGCAGCCCATCGGCTGGGCGAGCTGGCTCGCCATCACCCTCCAGACCGGTGCGCCAGGGTTCCCGCCACGCCACTCGGAACGACGCGGCTGACCCCGGCCCGCAGCCGTCGCAGAACGGCCTGCGGGTGGAGGTCCCGACCCTGACCGCGGGGGCGGGGTCGGCAGCCGCGTTGCACGGCGCCTTCACGGGGACGCTGCTCGGCTCAACGGCCCAGCAATGCGCATGCCACGCACCCTGTCGGGTGCTCGTCGTGCCGTCCGGTACGGCCTCTCGGAGCCGAGGGATCGCGGGCCGAGCCGACCGGCCTGACCCGACCCGGCGTTCGCCAACACCAGGCGCCGCGTCACTTCCGGCTGCGGAGCCGCACGAACGTTGCGTGATGCCAACTGGTCACACGTTTCGTCCTCGGTGCCTGAGGCATTGTCAGTCCCCCCTGCCATCATCCCGCCATGCTCTACGACGCCTTGGTGGCCGAATCCCGTAGGAACGACTCACTCGACGACGTGAGGTCCGCCGCGCTCGACCGCGTGCGCTGGCTCGTCGACCTTCTGGAACGTCAGCGGACGGAGCCCCGGTGGGACGCCTCCACGGCGTTGCGGGGACCGGAGGAATTCGAGCGAATCCAGGCGATGAGCGCAGCGACCCAGGCCGAGATCGACGGTCGGCTTGCGGCCTGTTCGGAGGAGGAGGGCAGGGCGGCGGCCCTGTGCCTCATGCTGGCCTCCCGCTTCGACGACACGGGATTCCGGCGGTACGACTCCGAGATCGGAACCGTGATCTCGCGGGTGCACGGCTGGACGCCGGACGAGGTCGCGGTGATGTTGGTCCGTGTGACCGAGTTCGACATGGGCTTCTGGTCCGCCGGTTCCTTGGGGATGGCGCTGAGTGCCGTCGAGCGGCTCGGCGCCGACGGATGCCGTGCAGTCGCGCCGTGGCTGCGGCACGCACACGGGAAGCTCATGAGCGGCGATGCTCCCGCGCACCTGCGCGGGCCCCTCGTCAAACGTCTCCGTGCGCTGCTCACGAGCGTGGACGAGGCGCACATCCCCGAGGGGCTGATCCCGCCGTACGCCCCTTGGGCCGCCCCGCTGCGCGACCGCGCGAACACGTTGCCGACGCCGGAGCTGGCCGACTTCGTCCGGCACCTGGCGGGTCTGTCCGGGCCGCGTCCCGCGCAGAAGTGGCGGCGGACGTGCCTGGAACTCGCGGACGCGGCGTCGGCGCGGGACCTCGTGGCCGACGTCCTGCGCGCGCTGGCCGAGGACGATCCGCTGTGCAGCAGTCGAAGCGGTGCGCACACCGGCTGGTTCCACCACGGCTACCACTACCACTACCTCGTCCAGCAGAACGACGGGGACCTGGCACGCGGCGTCGTCTGGGCGGCCGTGCTGACCGGCGCCCCGGCCGCGGTGCGGCATCTCGGCGCACTCGCTCTGCGGGCCGGTGGCCCCGGAGCAGAGGTGATCGAGGATCTCAAGCTCGCGGGTGCGGCGATCAACGCGCTGGCCGAGACCGGCGATCCGGCCTCGCTGGAGGCCCTGTGGCGGCTGCGGTCCCGGATCAGGCACCGGGCCCTGCGCAAGCAGCTCGACACCGCGCTGGTGACGGCAGCCGGGAAGCAGGGCATCACGGCGGAGCAGCTCATCGAGCGCAGCGTGCCGGACCACGGCCTGGCGCCGGACGGCTCGCTGGAACGGGAGTTGGGGGGATACCGGGTACGGGTGGCGATCGAGGAAGCGGCGAGCGTGCGGCTCGCCTTCACCCGCCCCGACGGTGGAACGTCCCGTACGGCTCCGGCGGCGGTGAAGAACGAATTCCCGGACGCTTTGCGGGAGTTGAAGGCCCTGGCCAAAGAGGTGCGGGGGACCCTGTCGGGCGAGCGGGCCCGCGTCGAGGCGCTGATGTCGGCCGGGCGCGAGTGGCCGTACGCCGAGTGGTGCCGCTACTACCGCGACCATCCGGTCACCGGGACCCTCGTGCGCGGCCTGATCTGGGAGTTCCAGGACGCGGACGGCGAGTGGCGTGCGGTGGCACCGATGGCCGAGCCGCCCGGTGAGCCCGAACGCGTCCGGTTGTGGCATCCGATACGGGCGTCGACGGACGACATCAGGGCGTGGCGGGAGCGACTCGTCGCCGAGCGGCTGCGGCAGCCGTTCAAACAGGCCTTCCGGGAGATCTACCTGCTCACCCCCGCGGAGGAGGAGACCGGCGTCTACTCCAACCGGTTCGCCGCGCACATCGTCCACTACCGGCAGCTCTACGCGCTGTTCAAGGAACGCGGCTGGCAGGCCAACTTCCTCGGCCGGTACGACGGCGGCTACGACGGGCTGGCGCGGGCCGAGTTCGGCGACGGCGCGTGGCGGGCCTGCTTCCACCACGAGCCCGCCCCGGACGACGACGGCTACGCGCCCGAGCACGCCGCGACGGACCAGGTCCGCTTCGAGCGGCGGGACGGCCGCCGCTGGCGGGAAGTTGCGCTCGCCGACGTGCCCCCGCTGGTGTTCAGCGAGGCGATGCGGGACGTCGACCTGTTCGTGGGCGTCACCTCGATCGCCGCCGATCCCGACTGGACCGACCGGGGCGAGGACCGCTACACCGGCTACTGGCGCACGGCCACGTTCGGAGCGCTGACGGCGAGCGCCGAGGTCCGCCGGGCGGCGCTGGAACGGATCCTGCCGCGCCTGAAGATCGCCGACCGGTGCACGCTCGACGGCCGCTTCCTGGTCGTCCGCGGCGAGGTGCGCACGTACAAGATCCATCTGGGCTCGGCCAACATCCTGATGGAACCGGACGACGCCTATCTGTGCATCGTCCCGTCACGTGGTAAGGGCGACAGCAAGGTCTTCCTGCCGTTCGAGGACGACCGGCTCTCCCTCATCCTCAGCAAGGCGTTCCTGCTCGCTGCCGACGCCAAGATCACCGACAATACGATCCTCCGCCAGATCAAGAGGGGCGCCTGATGGACCTCGCAGCCCGGCTGACGCGCGCGCTGACCGACCCGGACTTCACACTCGAGGACCAGGACAGGAACCCGGACCTGTCACAGGTCTCCGACGAGGAGCTCGGCAGCCTGTTCGTGGCGGCCTACCGGGTAAGGGCCTCGGCCAGGCACACGATGACGACGGTCCGCTTCGCGGTCGAGGAAGCGGCCGGGGAACGGCAGCCGCGCTACACGCCCGACGCGTGCCGCCGGATGTTCGAAGTACTCGTCGAACGGAGCGAGGAGTCCGGCTGGGCGGACCTCACCCTCGGCCTGAGTGCGCTGGAGTTCTGCACGGGGCCGCTGCCCGACGTGTCCGAACCGGCCCGTCGACTGGTCGAGTTCCGATTGGAGAAGGACACCGTGCGTCAGCCGTACGCGCTGCTCGCGGTCGCCGGGCTCGCCGGCGACCGGACCCTGCGCACGGTCGTGGATCGCCTCTCTGCTGATGTGGGCCCCATCGTCGCGGACGAAATCGCCGTCATGGCCGGCCTCCCCCCGGCCGAACGGGCGCTGCTGTCCGACATCGACCGGGACCACAGGTTCGTCTCGCCGCTCTTGTCCGCGTGGCGCAGGTCGGCCGACAGCCCCGCCTATGTCGCGTTTGCCCGCCGCGCGCTGGAAGCCGCTGCCGACCGTACGGACGCGATCCGGGACGGTGAGATCCCCTACCGAGCCGACAAGGCGTTCACGGACCGGGAGATCACCTCGCTCGGACAGGCTCTGCGGGTGGCACTGCTGCGCGACGAACCCTGGCTGCCGGAACTGTTCGAGCGGCTGCTGCCCGGCGTCGCACTCGCCCCGACAGCGGCGAAGACGCTTCCCTCGCAGGCCCTGCTGTACGAAGTGGTCCGCGCCGCACAGGATTTCCCGACGCCCGAGCTGGTGACCGCGATCCGCACCGTCCGCCGGACCGTCCGGCACGCAGGGGTGCCCAAGCAGCTCGACAAGATGCTCAAGAAGGTCGACGCGGCCCTGGCCGAACGCACCGACGTGGCACTGCGGTTGCCCAGGCTGGAGTTCGATGAGGACGGCCTCCTGCACCGCACGGCCGGCGACTACCAGGCCGTCGTCACGGTCACCGAGACCGCCACCCTGACCTGGGAGAAGGACGGCCGCCCGCTGCGAAGCGTCCCGGCGCCGGTCCGCCGCGACCACGCCGCCCTGGTCAAGGAGCTGCGCGACCTGGTGAAGCGGGTGAACGCCCAACTCGTCACACTCCTACGCGCGTTGGAAGGCGGCTTCACCGTCGACGCCGTTCACCCCTACGGCTGGTGGCGCACCGAGCTGGCTGGGCACCCTCTCGCCCGAACCCTGGTACGCCGACTGATCTGGGAGATCGAGGTCGCACCCGGCGAGTGGCGGGCCGTACTGCCCGAGACGGACGAACATCTTCCCGACGCGCCCGACGAGACCTCCGTACGGCTCTGGCACCCGCTCCGCTCCGAACCCCACGCCGTACGGGCCTGGCGGGACCTGCTCACCGAGCGGCGCATACTGCAGCCCTTCAAGCAGGCGTTCCGCGAGATCTACCTCCTCACCCCGGCCGAGGAGCAGACCCGCGTCCACTCCAACCGGTTCGCCGCCCACCTCGTCCACTACCGCAGGATGTTCGCCCTGTTCCGGGCCCGGGGATGGGAGAGTGACCTGCTCGGCCCCTGGGACGGCGGGGACGGCGACGAGGCCGAACGCACTCTCGCGGCGGGGGAGTGGCGGGTCCGCTTCTTCCACCGCTGGGCCGACTGGGCGGGCAACGACGAGCTGGCCTCGACCGGCCAAGTGCGCTTCGACCGCCGGATGCAGGGCGCCTGGCGAGAGGCGCCGCTCGCCCATGTGCCTCCACTGGTCTTCAGCGAGGCGATGCGCGACGTGGACCTCTTCGTCGGCGTCACCTCGATCGCCGCCGATCCCGACTGGACCGACGGCGGCCCCGGGCGCACCTATTGGGAGCGGGCCGGGTTCGCCGAGCTGACGGAGAGCGCCGAGGCCCGCCGCGACGTCCTGGAGCGGATCCTGCCGCGCCTGAAGATCGCCGACCGGTGCACGCTCGACGGCCGCTTCCTGGTCGTCCGCGGCGAGGTGCGCACGTACAAGATCCATCTGGGCTCGGCCAACATCCTGATGGAACCGGACGACAGCTATCTGTGCATCGTCCCGGCAGGGCGCTCGGGTGACGGCAAGGTGTACCTGCCGTTCGAGGACGACCGGCTCTCCCTCATCCTCAGCAAGGCGTTCCTGCTCGCCGCCGACACCAAGATCACTGACGAGACCATCCTCATGCAGATCAAGCGAGGTGCCTGATGGCCACCGTGACGTTCCGGGACGAGACCGCGACGGGCAAGCCGGTCACCGAGTGGCAGGTCGCCGGGCTGCCGGAACGGATGACCGTACGGGAGCTGATCAGGCTCCGCGTCCGCGAGGAGGTCGCCCGGCACAACGCCCGCCCGAGCGACCGCTTCAACGGCCTCGTCCGCCCCGACGACGCCGAGACGGAGCTGAACGGCTACCGGCTCCGCGAGCCCCGGCGTATCGACTGGGAGCGCCAGGCCGAGATCGCCGAGCGTGCCTTCCTGGCCAACGGGTTCTTCGTGCTGGCCGGCGAACGCCAGGTCGAGGATCTCGACGAGGTCGTGGATCTCGCCGTCGATCCGGACCTGGTGTTCATCAGGCTCGTCGCCCTCGTCGGCGGCTGAGCCGTGCTCGCGGGTCGGGCCGGCGAGGAGGTGTCGACCACGGACCGGTAGCGGCCGCCGGCCTGCTGGTCCTGAGCCTCGCACCGGCCTCGGCGCCGACCCGGCTCGTGGTCCTGCTGATGATCCCGGTCGGCGCGGGCGGCTCCCTCGCCGTCTTGGCCGTGACCGCTCTGCTGCTGGACCGGGTCCCGACGGATCGTGCCGGCACCGCGAGCGGCGTCCTCAACGCCTCCCGGCAGGTCGGCGGCGCCCTGGCCTGCTGATCGCGCCCATCGCCGACGAACACGAGCTGGTCCGGTATTCGCCCTCTACTTGAGCCCGCTGAGCATGACGCCGCGGATGTAGTACTTCTGCAGCAGCAGGAAGAGGATCAGGACCGGCAGGATGCTCAGGACGAGTCCGGCCATGACGATGGGCATCGTGCGGGTGGGGTCGACGTAGTCCTGCAGGAGCTGGATGCCGACGGGCAGGGTCATCACGTCCGGGTTGGCGGTCGAGACGAGCAGCGCCCAGATGTACTCGTTCCAGGCGTCGACGAAGGTCAGCAGTCCGAGTGTCACCAGGACCGGCTTGGTCTGCGGCACCACGATCCGCCGCCACACGGCGAACTCGCCGGCCCCGTCGATGCGCGCGGCCTCCAGGACCTCGTCCGGGATCGAGACCATGAACTGGCGCATCAGGAAGATCCCGAAGCCGTTGACGAGGAACGGCATGGCGAGCGCCACGATGCTGACGGTCAGGCCCGCGCCGCCGCGCCCGAACAGGTCGTTGCCGCCCGCTAGCGGCCAGTGCACCAGGATCAGGAAGTGCGGGATGAAGAAGAGGAACGGCGGGAACATCATCGTCGACAGCACGAGGCGGAAGACGAAGTCCCGGCCGGGGAAGCGGAGTTTGGCGAGCGCGTAGCCCGCGAGCGACGATGTGAGCAGCACCGATCCGGTGATCACGGCGGTGGCGACGACGCTGTTGCGGAAGAGCACCGCCAGATCGAGCTGGTCGATCGCCGCCCGGTAGTTGGACAGGTCGAACGCCTCGGGCAGGAACCGGTACGGCAGCGTGCCGGACTCACCGGGCCCCTTGAAGGACGTCATCACCATGTCGAGAAACGGCACCACCGTGAGCACGGCGCCGGTCACGACCAGCAGATACGAGAACCACGGGAAGCGGCGGCGGTTCATGCGTCCTCCCCCTTGCGCCGGAAGATCCACAACTGCGCCAGCGTGACCACGAGGACCACCACGAACAGAACGAAGGCGGCGGCGCTCGCGGTGCCCCAGTCGCCGTACGAGAAGGCCTGCCGGTACATCTCCAGCGCGGCCACGTTGGTCGCGTCTCCCGGCCCGCCCTTGGTCATCACGATGATCAGCGCGAACGACTGCAGTCCGGTGAGGAACTGGGTGATGCAGACGAACAGCAGGGACGGCCGCAGCAACGGCAGGGTGATCCTCCAGAAAACGGTGACGGGCCCGGCGCCGTCGAGCGCGGCGGCCTCGTAGTACGACTCGGGAACGGACTTCAGCCCGGCGGTCAGGATGAGGATCGCCGAGCCGACCGAGGCCCAGGCCTGTACGACCACGACCGAGGGCAGCGCGGTGCCCGGGTCCTGGAGGAACGCCACCGAGTCGAGCCCGAGGGCGTTGAGGACGCCGTTGACGAGGCCGCCCGGCTCGTACATGTACTTCCACACGTTGCCGACGGCGACGACGGTCGTGACGATCGGCAGGAAGTACAGCGTGCGCCACAGCCCCTGGAACCGCAGGTTGTCGATGCAGGTGGCGACGACCACGGACCCGGCGAGCGCGAGGGCCACGGTGCCCAGGGCGAACAGCAGCGTGTTGGTGAGGACCGGCGCCAGGAACGTCGATCCGTCCGCGAAGAGGCCGGTGAAGTTGTCCAGTCCGACCGGATCGATGTCGCCGAGGTCGAACCCGGCCCAGCGGGACGTCGACAGCAGCAGCGCGAAGCCCAGCGGCAGGATCAGGAAGACCGCGAAGAACAGCAGAGTCGGCGTCAGGAAGAGATAGGCGACGACGGCCTGGCGGCGCCGGCGCCGGGTCGGTCCGCGACCGTCGACGGCGGGCCCGGCGGAGCGTGGGCCGGGCACTCGCTCGGTCGTCTCCGGCGCCAGGGCGTTCACCATGAGCGCGACACCTCCTGATCGACCTGACGGCGGGTGGTCCGCAGCGCCTCGTCCACCGACTGCTGACCGGTCCACAACGCCTCGATGTTCTTGCGCAGCAGCGACTTGGCCTGCTGCGCGCCCGGCACGTTCGGCTCCGGCACCGCGTACGCCAGCGCGTCCAGGAACGGGCGCAGGTTCGGATCGCCGCCCTGGCCGAGGAGCGTCCGCATGTCGTCGGCGCGGCCGGTCAGGGAACCGACGGATACCTGCAAGGCGCTCATCCGGGTGGCCGTCGCGCCCTTCCCGGCGCTCTTCACGCCCACCTTGTCGGTGTTGAGCCAGCGCAGGAACTCCCAGGCCTCATTGGGATGTTCACTGGCCGTGTTGACCCCCAGCATGAAGCCGGTGGAGAGCGTGGCGCGCCGGTCGTCCGCCTCGGGGACGGGCACGGGCGCGACGCCGACGTCGCGGTAGTCCTTGCCCATCAGGCCCTTCAGGTCCGCGGTCCACCAGCCGGCGCTGACCACCATGGCCACCTGGCCGGAAGCGAACGCCTTGTAGACGTTGACGCCGGGCGCGCTCGCACCTCTGGCGACGAGGCGGTGCTCCAGATCGAACACGGCCCGGCCGGCCTGCGAGTCGATGGCGGTGCTCCTGCCGTCCGCGGAGACGAACCTTCCGCCGGCGGCGTTGAGCAGGGCGAGCGTCTGGCCGACGGTGGTGGAGTCGTCGTAGGTGGACAGCCCGAACCCCTGGACCAGCGTGTTGCCGTACCGGTCCTGTTCGGCGGTGCGGTAGGCCGTCTCCTCCAGCTCCCGCCAGGTGCGCGGGGGGCCGGCGACACCGGCCTCGCGCAGCAGCCGCTCGTTGTAGTAGAGGGCGTACGTCTGCACCTCGGTGGGGTAGCCGTACACCTTGCCGCCCACCGACGCGGCGCCGACCGCGGCGCCGCCGTAGCCGCGCCTGATCTCCTCGGCGTGCTCGGCGGGAGCGGGCCGCAGGACGCCGGCCCGGACGAGCTGGCCGTTCCACAGGCAGTACGGGTGGAGGATGTCGGCGCCCTGGCCCGCGGCCTGCCGGACCATGAACGTGGTCAGCAGGTCCGTGAACTCGACGGCCTTCGTCCGCACCTTGACCCGGTCGTGCGTGGCGTTCCACTCGTCGACCGGCCCCTGCAGGGCCTCCTTGAGCTCCCCGCTCGCGTAGTGGGAGAGCAGGGTGAGCACGATCGGATCCCCGGGCCGCCCGGTGCCCTGGTACGGCGCGGCGCATCCGGCGGCGAGCAGCGCCGAGGGGAGCGCGAGCGCGAAGTGACGACGGCTCAGGCCGCCTGGGGCCCCGGTGCGGCGTGACGGCGTTGTCATCGGGCGGCCTCCCTGCGCAGCACGCGGAACACCCGGGTCGTGGTGAAACCGGCCTTTCGGTACAGGTGGCCCGCCGGGGACCGCTCGCCGGTCCACAGGAACCACGCGCAGTGCGCACCGCGCGCCCGCATCCGCTCCAGGACCAGGTGGAGCAGGACCTTGCCAAGTCCTGTTCCGCGCATCTCCTCCAGCACACCGAACGGGCCGAACCGCTCGTCCACCGACTCGTACGCGCCGTGCATCGCCCAGCCCACCAGGCGGCCCGCAGGGTCTCGGGCGACGACGATCCGGTCGAGCGGCGTGCCCGCGGCCAGACACTCCCGGATCGCGCGCGCCCAGTCCGCGTTGAAGTGATTCCCGGCGAGCGCGACCAGGTCCACCAGGTCGTCGTCGGACGGGGTGACGAACCGGTGGCCCCGCGCCGTCAGTTCGCCCGCGCGGCACGCGACATCTTCCGGGAGGCGATAGCCGACCAGGCCGCGGTCCATCGCCGCCGCCTCGTACAGAGTGCGAAAGCCGAGGGACTCGAGGAGCTTGGCCGCTTCCGGGTACGCCTCCCCGTCCAGGCCCGGGAGGATGTAGTTCGGCGTGTACGAGGAGAAGTCCACCCGGTTACGGCCGTGGCCGTCCAGCCAGTCGAGGGCGTCGCTCAGCAGCCGGCGGCCGAGGCCGCGCCCGCGGGCTGCCGGGTCGACGAAGAAGAACGGGATCCAGCCCTGCTCCGGCTCCAGGTCGGTGCCGGCCATCGGCGTCAGACGGCGCACCGCGTAGGCGGCGCCCATGACACGGTCGCCGTCGACGGCGACCCGAAGCCCCTCCGGATCGAAGTTGGCGTCGAGCAGCACCAGGGAGCGGAAGCGGTCGGGGGTGATCGGGTCGGCCGGCGCGCTCCGGCGCCACGCCTCCACCAACTCCGGGCCGTCGCCCGCGCGAAAGCCACGAATCCCGGCCCGGGATCTCGTCGTTGTGCGATCGGTCATCGACGGGGTTGTCCTTCCGGGACGGTGTGGTCCTTCCGGGCAGAGCAGTGGGTGGCGGCGGTTGGGCGGGCGGGCTCACGTGTAGAGCAGCACGTCGTCGCCGGCCCACCGGCCGGGCGGTGCCGGCGGATCGCACAGCGGCAGCGGGTCGTCGCCCGCGTCGACGGCGTGCCGCAACCGGTCGGACCCCCACAGCAGGTCGATGAAGTGACGGTGGCCGGTCTGCTCCGCGCCGCTGTCCGCGGTGTGCCAGGCGAAGTCGTCCGGGTACAGCCGTCGCAGCGTGGCGAGCATCGCGACGGCGGTGCGCACGGGAGCGAACAGCTCGCGGTCGGTGATGTGGAGCTGGACCCCGCGCAGCGGCCGTCCGGCGTGTTTGTGGAAGGTCGGTACGTACCGCAGATCACGGAAGAGCACTCCGGGCAGGGCGAGTTCGGCGAGCGAGGGCGCGAACCGAGCGTCGATGTACGGGGCGCCGACGATCTCGAAGGGCTGCGTGGTGCCACGGCCCTCCGATAGGTTCGTGCCCTCGAACAGGCAGGTGCCGGGGTAGACGGTGGCGGTGGCGGGCGTCGGCATGTTCGGCGAGGGCGCGACCCACGGCAGGCCGGTGGCCTCCGCGGCCATGGCGCGCTGCCAGCCGACAGCCTCGATCACCGTCAAGTCGGCCGCGCTGGCCGCTGCTTGGGGCACGGCCGACGCGTTGAGATGCCGGGCGAGTTCGCCACAGGTGAGGCCGTGCCGGACGGGCACCGGGGCGCGTCCGACGAAGCCGGCCCACGCGGGGTCGAGCAGCGGGCCCTCGCTGACGAGCCCACCGAGGGGATTCGGCCGGTCGGCGACCACGAACCGTACGCCCGTACGCGCCGCCGAGACCATCAGGTCGAACATGGTCCACACGTAGGTGTAGAACCTGGCCCCGATGTCCTGCAGGTCGTACACCAGAGCGTCGACGCCGCTGTCGATCAGCAGTTTGTCGAGGAGCTCGCCGCTGCACCGGTAGGTGTCGTGGACCGGCAGGCCGGTGGCGGGGTCCGCCTCAGCGGCCTCGCTCTCGCCGGCCTGGCCGGTCCCGTGCAGCCCGTGCTCGGGACCGAACAGGGCGACCAGCCGCGCGCCGGCCTCGAGCAGCGCGGGCGCGGTCGGGCGCAGGTCAGGGAGGACGCCGGTGTGGTTGGTCACCAGACCGAGCCGGCCGGGCCCGGCGAGGCCGGGCGACGCGTGCAGCCGTGCGATCCCGGTCGTCACCGGGACGCGGTCGTCCGTGCCCATCCTTTGCCCCCGTCTGCCGGTGACGTCTCGAAGCGATGGTCGGAAATGTACGTGCATACCCGGGAATTTTGCTGGATTTACCAACAGTTCGCGCCGAAGGTGGTCGCCGTGCCCGGCGTCCGCGTCACGTCGAACAGCAGCGACAGCGGGGCGCCCATCACCTCGGCGAAGTCCGTGGCCCGCTTCGCCGTCCAGCGGTCGGCCGGCAGGTGCGCCAGGATCCCGTGCCCGCTGCACCCCCGGTGCAGGGGAGCGGCCGAGCCGAGCCGGGCTGCCGCCGCGGCTCGTGGTCGCTCTCCGTGCCCAGCACCAGCACCGTCTCGTCCCCGGCCCGCAGGTGGATGACCGCACCCGACCAGAGGCCCGGTTCGTCGAGAGTCTGTAACCGGCGGTATCGCTCCGCTCCGCGGCCGTGGCATCGTGGTCGCAGGGCGGAGGTGAGACCCCATGACCGATGCCGACCCGGGGCTGTTCGGCCCCTCCTCGGTGACCTGGCAGATGCACGGCGACCCGATGATGTGGGTCGCCGGCGTCCGCGCCCTGTACCTCCAGGCGCTGCACCCGCGCGCCGTGCGCGGCGTCATGCAGAACTCCGACTTCCGGCGTGACGCCTGGGGCCGGCTGATGCGCACCGCCAACTTCGTCGGCACGACGACCTACGGCACCAGCGAGGCGGCCGAGCGGGCCGGTGCCCGGGTGCGGAAGATCCACAGCATGCTCCAGGTGAGCGACCCGGACACGGGGGAGCGGTACGGCGTGGACGAGCCCGAGCTGCTGCTGTGGGTGCACTGCGCGGAGATCGATTCCTACGTGCACGTCCTGCGCCGCTCCGGTTACCCCCTCACCGACGCCCAGGCCGACCGGTACATCGCCGAACACCGCGTCAGCGCCCGCCTGGTGGGCCTCGACCCGGACGCCGTACCGGCCGGCCGGGCCGAGTTGGCCGCGTACTTCGAGAGGGTGCGGCCGGAACTTGCCGCGGGACCCGAGGCACGCGCGGTGGACGACTTCCTTCTCCGCCCGCCGACGCATCCTCTCCTGGTCCCGGCGCGCGAGGTGTTGTGGCGGCGCGTGGCGCAGCTGGCGTACGCCTCCCTGCCCCCGTACGCCCACGAGTTGTACGGCAGACCGGCTCCCCGGCCCGCCGTCGTCACCCGCCGGCTGCACGCCGCGGGCGCTCTTCTGCGGTGCGTTCCCGCACGTCTGCGCTGGCAGCTGCCGCCCAAACACATCCTGCGGGCCATGGCGAGGCTCGGTCCGGACACCCGACCGGCACCGTACAAACCGGGGCGATAGGCCGCCATACTGGACGAGCAGGGGGGTGTGTCACGGATCGGGCCGTGTTCCACGCGGTCGCGGCACGTGGCGATGTCCCCCAGGGGGCGGGGCGGACAGCGACGGGGGCGACGGCGCGCAATGGGGGAGAACAGGCTGATTCAGTACCGCTACCGACTGCTCGACCTGATCGGGCGGGGCGGGATGGGCGAGGTGTGGCGGGCCCGCGACGAGTCCCTGGGACGCCAGGTCGCGGTGAAGTGCCTCAAGCCGCTCGGCCCGCAGCACGACCCGTCCTTCACCCGCGTCCTGCGGGAGCGGTTCCGCCGGGAGGCCAGAGTGGCCGCCGCGCTCTCGCACTGCGGAGTGACCGTCATCCACGACTTCGGCGAGTACGACGGCGTCCTGTACCTCGTCATGGAGCTGCTGGAAGGACGCGACCTGAGCCGGCTCCTTGAGGACAACAAGGGGCATCCACTGCCCCTTGACGATGTGATCGACATTGCGCAACAGGTCGCCGCCGCCCTCGCCTACACCCATCAACAGGGCATCGTGCACCGGGACCTGAAGCCCGCCAACATCGTGCGCCTGACCGACGGCACCGTGAAGATCTGCGACTTCGGCATAGCGCGCCTCGGCCACGACATCGGCTTCACCGCCCGGCTCACCGGCACCGGCATCGCGATGGGCACACCGCACTACATGTCCCCGGAACAGATCGGCGGCACCGAGGTCGACCAGCGCAGCGACCTGTACTCGCTGGGCTGCGTCCTGTACGAGATCGCCACCGGGGCACCGCCGTTCGACCTGGACGACGCCTGGGCGGTCCTCATCGGCCACCGCGACACCCCGCCCCGCCCGCCCCGCGACCACCGCCCCGAACTGCCCGCGCCCTTCGAACGGATCGTCCTCGACCTGCTGGCCAAACAGCCCGAGGAACGGCCGTACGACGCCACCGAGTTGGGGCGTCGCCTGGCCGCGGGGCGTACGGCGGCCGGGTACGTGCCGACGGTCGTGACAGGACGGTCGCGCGCCGGCGAGACGGCCGCGCACGAGACACGCCTGCCGGCGTGGACCCGGGGCATGACCACCGGCCACAAGGCGGTCGGTGCCGGACTGCGCGCCGTCCCGCCGGACCCCGGCGCGGCCCTGCGCGGCGCCTGGACCGCCGGGGCCCGGGTCGCCGTCCTCTCCCGGCCGGCACCGGACGCCGTCGCCGCCCTCACCGCACGGCACCACGAAGGCCTGGGCCTGGCCCGGCGCGGCCGCTGGGCCGAGGCACGCGACGTGCACCTGACCGTCGCCGCCGAGCGGGCGGCACTCCTCGGCCCGGACCACCCCGACACCCTCGCCAGCCACTACGAGGCCGCCTTCACCCTCAGCCGCACCGGCCGGGCGGCCGACGCGCTGCGCACCTACACCGACGTCGCCGCGGCCCGGGCGCGCGTCCTCGGCCCCGAGCACCCCGACACGCTGGCCACCCGCCAGGAAACGGCCTACGTACTGGGCCAGTTGGGCCGTCACTTCGAGGCCCACCAGGGCTACACCTCGGTGCTGGCCGCCCGGATGCGCGTCATGGGCCCCGACCATCCCGACACCCTGCGCTGCCGCCACAACCTCGCCTTCAACCTCAGCCGGCTCGGGCGCCTGGAGGACTCGTACCGCATGGCCCTCGACGTGGCCGCCGCCCGCGCCCGGGTACTCGGCCCCGACCATCCCGACACCCTGGTCACCCGCTACGAAGTTGCCTACGCCCTTGGCCAGTTGAGCCGCTGGGACGAGGCGCTGCGCACCTACCGCGAGGTCGCCGCCGCCCGCGCCCGCACCCTCGGCGCCGACCACCCGGACACCTTCGCCGCCCGCTACGAGGCCGGCATCAGCCTCGGCCGGCTCGGCCGCAGCGCGGACGCCCTCCGCCTCTACCGCGACCTGATCGAGGACCGCACCCGCGTCCAGGGCGCCACCCACCCCGAGACCCTGCGCGCCCGCCACGGCCTCGGCGTCAACCTCGGCCGCCTCGAGCGCTGGGAAGAGGCCCTCGCCGAGGCCCGCGATGTCTGCGCGCTGCGTGAACGCGTCCTCGGCAGCGACCACCCGGACACCCTGGTCAGCCGGCGCGAGGTCGCAGTCGCCCTGGGCTGGCTGGGCCGCTGGGCGGACGCGCTCACCGAGTACCGGCGGGTCGCCACGGCCCGCGAAATCGTCCTCGGGCCCGACCACCCCGACACCCTCGCCAGCCGCAACGACGAGGCCCACTGTCTGGAACAGCTCGGCCGCGGTGCCGAGGCCGTCGAGCTGTACCGCAGGGTCGCCGTACTGAGCCGGCAGCGGGCGTCCGGCGGACACCGGCCCGCACCCTGACCCGTGCGCCGACACGTCCGGCATGCCTCTGGCCGCCGTAGATCATCACGTGTTACGAAGAACCATGCCTGCCAACGAGGGAACCCGGACGTACGACGCCGTCATCGTCGGCGGCGGCCACAACGGCCTTGTCGCCGCCGCCTACCTGGCCCAGGCCGGCCGCTCCGTGCTGCTGCTGGAACGGCTCGGCCACACCGGTGGCGCCGCCGTCTCCACCCGCCCGTTCACCGGGGTGGAGGCCCGCCTGTCGCGCTACTCCTACCTGGTCAGCCTGCTGCCGTCGAAGATCGTGCGCGATCTGGGTCTCGACTTCCGCGTCCGCGGGCGCACCATCTCCTCGTACACCCCCGTGGAGCGCGGAGGCCGGCCCACCGGACTCCTCGTCGGCGGCGGGGAGCAGCGCACCCGTGAGGCCTTCGCCCGGCTGACCGGCGGTGAGCGCGAGTACGACGCCTGGCAGCGCTTCTACGGCATGACCGGCGAGGTCGCCCGGCGTGTCTTCCCGACCCTCACCGAGCCCCTGCCCACCCGTGACGAACTGCGCCGCCGCATCGACGACGACACCGCCTGGCGGGCGCTGTTCGAGGAGCCGATCGGTGTCGCCGTCGAGGAGAACTTCACCGACGACCTGGTCCGGGGTGTGGTCCTCACCGACGCGCTGATCGGCACCTTCGCCGACGCGCACGACACCTCCCTGGCCCAGAACCGCTGCTTCCTCTACCACGTCATCGGCGGCGGCACCGGCGCCTGGGACGTGCCCGTCGGCGGCATGGGAGCCCTCACCGACGCCCTGGCCACCGCCGCGCGCGAGGCGGGCGCGGAACTCGTGACCGGACACGAGGCGGTCCGCATCGACACCGACGGCCGCACCGCCGAGGTCACCTACCGCACGGCCGACGGCGAGGGGGTCGCCGCCGCCCGGCACGTCCTGGTCAACGCCTCCCCGCAGGAACTGGCAGCCCTGACGGGGGACTCCGCACCCGAGCCGGCCGAGGGCGCCCAGCTCAAGATCAACATGCTGCTCACGCGGCTCCCCAAGCTCCGCGACCCCTCGGTGGACCCCCGCGAGGCCTTCGCCGGCACCTTCCACATCGCCGAGGGCTACGAGCAGCTGGCCACCGCCCACGCCCAGGCCGCCGCCGGTGAACTCCCGACCGCGCCGCCCTCGGAGATCTACTGCCACTCCCTGACCGACCCCACCATCCTCGGCCCCGACCTCGCCGAGCGGGGCTACCAGACACTGACCCTGTTCGGCCTGCACACCCCCGCCCGGCTCTTCGCCCGGGACAACGACGCCGTACGCGAGGAACTGCTGAAGTCCACCCTCGCCCAGCTCGACGCCCACCTCGCCGAACCCCTCACCGACTGCCTCGCCACGGACGTCGACGGCCGCCCCTGCATCGAGGCGAAGACCCCGCTGGACCTCGAACGCGACCTGCGCCTGCCCGGCGGCAACATCTTCCACCGTGCCCTGTCCTGGCCCTACGCCCAGGAGAGCACCGGCCGTTGGGGCGTCGAGACCCGGCACGCCAACATCCTGCTGTGCGGCGCGGGCGCGGTGCGCGGGGGAGGGGTGAGCGGGGTGCCGGGGCACAACGCGGCGATGGCGGTGCTGGAGGGGTAGTGCGCCCCGGCGGTGGGCGTCAGTCGGCCGAAGCCGTCCACCCCACAGCCTGGATCCGTGCCGCGTCGGCCGGCCGCGTCTCGTCGAAGACGACCTCGCCGTCGGCCTCGACGCGCGATGCGTCCACGTAGGCGCCGCGGCCGACGTACAGCCTGTCCGTGGTGTACCGCCAGCGCACGGTGAGCCGGCGGGCGGCCGGCAGGTCGGCGGTCAGCCGGTGCCAGACGCGGCCGGACCAGCCACTCGCCGAGCCCGTGGGGTGCTCCTGCGGCTGTGCGCCGTGGCTCGTGGTGGTGAACGGCACCGGCTGCCAGGTGGTGCCCCCGTCCGTGGTGGCCTCCAGGGCTAGGGCGTCCGAGGCGGGCTCGGTGTCCCACCACAGGGCGCAGCACAGCCGTGCGTCACCGGGCGAGGTGTCGACCGCGGGCAGGGTCAGCGTCGCCGAGGTGGCGTTGGCCGTTCCGGAGAACCAGGCCGTACGGTCTTGGGCCGGGCGGACGGGTACGGCGCGGGCCAGATGGGTGCCCGCGGCGACCCGGGGTGCGGACCCCGACCGCCAAGTGCGCACCGGATGAACGGAGTTGCCCAGCACCACGAGGAAGGAGTCGGTCGTCGGGTCGAGTACGAGCGAGGTACCGGTGAAGCCCGTGTGGCCCGCGGTGTGCGGGGTGGCCATCGCGCCCATGTACCAGTGCTGGTAGAGCTCGAGGCCGAGGCCGTGGTCGTGGCCGGGGAAGGCGGTGTTGAAGTTCGTGAACATCAGGTCCACCGACTCCGGCTCCAGGACGCGTGTACGGCCGTAGGCGCCGCGGTTGAGCAGCGTGCGGCCGAGGACCGCGAGGTCCCAGGCGCAGGAGAACACCCCCGCATGGCCCGCGACTCCGCCGAGGCTGTACGCGTTCTCGTCGTGCACCTCGCCCCACACCAGCCCGCGGTCCAGCCCCGACCAGGGCGGGCGGGCGACCTCGGTGGCGGCGATCGTCGGTTTCCAGGACGCGGGCGGGTTGTAGCGGGTGCGGTCCAGGCCGAGTGGGGTGGTGATCTCCTCGCGCAGGAGGACGTCGAGGGTGCGGCCGGTGGTCTTCTCCAGGACGAGCTGGAGGGAGATCAGGTTGAGATCCGAGTAGAGGTAGACCGTGCCGGGCGCATTGAGCGGCGCCTCGTTCCAGATGAGGCGGAGTTTCTCCTCGTGCGTCGGCGCGTTGTAGAGCGGGAGCCAGGCGCGGAAACCCGAGGTGTGGGTGAGGAGTTGGCGGATCGTGATGTCCTGCTTGCCGGCTCGGCCGAAGTCCGGGAGGTACGAGGCGACGGTCGCCTCCAGCTCCAGAGCCCCGCGCTCCAGCTGCTGCACGGCGAGCAGTGAGGTGAAGAGCTTGGAGACCGAGGCGAGGTCGAAGACGGTGTCCCCGGACATCGGGATCTGCTGGTCGGCCGGGAACTCGATTCCGGTGTCGGCCTTGTCGTCGTATCCCGCATAGCGCACCGCCATGCCGATCGGCTGGTGCAGTGCCACGGTGGTGCCGCGTCCGGCGAGCAGGACGGCGCCCGCGTACCAGGGGTGCTGGGGGGAGGGCCCGAGAAACGCCTCCGCATCGGTGACGAGTCCGCGCAGGTGCGTGGCCAGGAGTCCGGCCTGTTCCGGGGAGCCGTGCCGCAGGGTGCGACGGCCGGAGGTGGATGTGGCCTCGGCCGGGCCGGCCGGGAAGCCGGCGAGGGTGAGGGCACCGCCCAGGGTCAGGGCGCCCAGTTGACGGCGGGTGAGTCCGGTGGCCACCTCATCGGTCATCGTGAAACTGTCCTGTCGGGTGCGGGACATGTCAATGAGGCCTGCGCGCCCCCCGGGGTGAACATGAGTCCGGCGGAGCAAAATCTGCCGCGGTAACTGACGGAGCATCAGAAAAGCTCTTCCGTCGTCCGGGGGACTGCGGCATCCTGCGCCCATGCAGACGGAGCTGAGCAGGAAACTCGGAGTCGAGCACGCCGTCTTCGGCTTCACGCCGTTCCCCGCCGTCGCCGCGGCCATCAGCCGGGCCGGCGGCTTCGGCGTGCTCGGCGCGGTCCGCTACACCGCCCCCGACGACCTCAAACGGGACCTCGACTGGATCGAGGGGCACGTCGACGGCAGGCCGTACGGGCTGGACGTGGTGATGCCCGCGAAGAAGGTGGAAGCCCCGAAAGATCAAACACTGACCGAGGCGGACGTCGAGGCGATGATCCCCGAGGGGCACCGGCAGTTCGTGCGGGACACCCTCGCCCAGCACGGCGTGCCGGAGCTGGCCGAGGGTGAGGCGTCCAGATGGCGCATCACCGGGTGGATGGAACAGGTCGCCCGCACCCAGCTCGACGTCGCCTTCGACTACCCGATGCGGCTGCTCGCCAATGCCCTCGGCTCCCCGCCCCCCGACGTCGTCGCCCGCGCCCACGACCGGAACATCCTGGTCGCCGCGCTCGCGGGCAGTGCCCGGCACGCCCGAAAGCACCAGGAGGCGGGCATCGACATCGTCGTGGCCCAGGGTTACGAGGCCGGCGGCCACACCGGTGAGATCGCCTCCATGGTGCTCACCCCCGAGGTGGTCGAGGCGGTCGATCCGCTGCCCGTGCTCGCCGCGGGAGGCATCGGCAGCGGACAGCAGGTGGCGGCAGCCCTCAGCCTCGGCGCTCAGGGTGTGTGGCTGGGCTCCATATGGCTGACCACCACAGAAGCGGACCTCCACTCGCCCGCCCTGACCCGCAAGCTCCTGGCCGCCGGGTCCGGCGACACCGTCCGCTCCCGCGCCCTGACCGGGAAGCCCGCCCGTCAGCTGCGTACCGGGTGGACCGACGCCTGGGACGACCCGGGCGGGCCCGGCACGCTGCCCATGCCGTTGCAGGGCCTGCTGGTCGCCGAGGCGGTCTCCCGGATCCAGAAGTACGAGGTCGAGCCGCTGCTCGGCACGCCCGTCGGCCAGATCGTCGGCCGGATGACCAGCGAACGCAGCGTCCAGGCCGTCTTCGACGACCTCACCCGCGGCTTCGAGCAGGCCGTCGACCGCATCAACCGCATCGCCGGAAGGAGCGGCCAGTCGTGAGCACACCCCCCGCCGGCTTCTGGGCCCAGGCCGCCCAGGACCCCGACCGCATCGTGCTGATCGCCCCCGACGGCGAGCAGTGGACCGCCGGACGCCTGCACGCCGCCGCCAACCGGCTCGTCCACGGGCTGCGCGCGGCAGGCCTCGGGCGTGGCGACGCCTTCGCCGTCGTCCTGCCCAACGGCGTCGAGTTCTTCACCGCCTATCTGGCCGCCAGCCAGGCCGGGTTCTACCTCGTCCCGGTCAACCACCACCTGGTCGGCCCCGAGATCGCCTGGATCGTCGCCGACTCCGGCGCCAAGGTGCTCATCGCCCACGAGCGCTTCGCCGCTCCGGCTAGCCACGCCGCCGACGAGGCCGACCTGCCGGCCACCCACCGCTACGCGGTCGGCTCGGTCGAGGGCTTCCGGCCGTACCCCGAACTCCTCGACGGACAGCCCGAGTCGGCGCCCGCGGACCGCACGCTCGGCTGGGTCATGAACTACACCTCCGGTACGACCGGACGCCCCCGTGGCATCCGCCGCCCACTGCCCGGCAAGGCCCCAGAGGAGGCCTACCTCGGCGGCTTCCTCGGCATCTTCGGCATCAGGCCCTTCGACGACAACGTCCACCTCGTCTGCTCGCCGCTCTACCACACGGCCGTCCTCCAGTTCGCGGGCGCGTCCCTGCACATCGGACACCGCCTGGTGCTCATGGACAAGTGGACTCCTGAGGAGATGCTCCGCCTCATCGACGCCCACAAGTGCACCCACACCCATATGGTCCCCACCCAGTTCCACCGCCTCCTGGCCCTCCCGGACGAGGTGAAGGGCCGGTACGACGTCTCGTCCATGCGGCACGCGATCCACGGCGCGGCCCCCTGCCCCGACCATGTGAAGCGGGCCATGATCGACTGGTGGGGGCACTGTGTGGAGGAGTACTACGCGGCCAGCGAGGGCGGCGGAGCCTTCGCCACCGCCGAGGACTGGCTGAAGAAGCCCGGCACGGTCGGCAAGGCCTGGCCCATCAGCGAACTCGCGGTCTTCGACGACGACGGCAACCGGCTCCCGCCCGGCCAACTGGGCACCGTCTACATGAAGATGAGCACCGGTGGGTTCTCGTACCACAAGGACGAGGCGAAGACCCGCAAGAACCGCATCGGCGACTTCTTCACCGTCGGCGACCTCGGCTACCTGGACGAGGACGGCTACCTCTTCCTCCGCGACCGCAAGATCGACATGATCATCTCCGGCGGGGTCAACATCTACCCGGCCGAGATCGAGTCCGTGCTCCTCGCCCACCCCGCCGTCGCCGACGCCGCCGCCTTCGGCATCCCGCACGACGACTGGGGCGAGGAGGTCAAGGCCGTCGTGGAACCCGCTCCCGGGTACGAGCCGGGCCCGGCCCTCGCCGGCGCCCTCCTCGACCACTGCGCGGAGCGGCTCGCCGGCTACAAGCGGCCCAAGAGCGTCGACTTCATCACCGAGATGCCCCGCGACCCCAACGGCAAGCTGTACAAGCGGCGCCTGCGGGACCCGTACTGGGAAGGCCGCACACGGCTGGTGTGAGGTTCTTGACCCGCGCCTCCGGTGGGCCGAGGATCGGCTGTCATGACGCAGGGACACGGCAGCACGGTCGACGGGGTGCTGCGGCGCAGCGCCCGGCGCACCCCGGCGCGCGTCGCGCTGGAGTACGGCGAACGCACCTGGACGTACGAGGAACTCGACGCCGCCGTCTCCCGTGCGGCGGGCCTCCTCCGCGCCGAGGGGCTCGCCCCAGGCGACCGGGTGGGCGCCTACGGCCACAACTCCGACGCCTACCTGATCGCCTTCCTCGCCTGCGCCCGCGCCGGCCTGGTCCACGTGCCGGTCAACCAGAACCTGACCGGCGCCGACCTGGCGTACATCGTCGGCCAGTCGGGCAGCACGCTGGTGCTCGCCGATCCGGACATCGCTGGGCAACTGCCCGACAGCGTACGGATGTTGCCCTTGCGAAACTCGGACGACTCCTTCCTCGCCCGGCTGGCCGAGGCACCCCCGTACGACGGGCCCGAACCGCGCACCGAGGACCTGGTGCAGCTGCTGTACACCTCCGGCACCACCGCCCTGCCCAAGGGGGCGATGATGACCCACCGGGCGCTGGTCCACGAGTACCTGAGCGCGATCACCGCCCTCGACCTGAGTGCCGGCGACCGGCCCGTGCACGCGCTGCCGCTCTACCACTCGGCGCAGATGCACGTGTTCCTGCTGCCCTACCTCGCGGTCGGCGCGACCAACATCATCCTGGACGCGCCCGACGGCGACCTCCTCTTCGACCTGGTCGAGGCGGGCCGCGTGGACAGCCTGTTCGCGCCGCCCACCGTGTGGATCGGCCTCGCCAACCGGCCCGACTTCACCACCCGGGACCTGAGCGGCCTGCGCAAGGCCTACTACGGCGCGTCGATCATGCCCGTGCCGGTGCTCCAGCGGCTGCGGGAACACCTGCCCGGACTGGCCTTCTTCAACTGCTTCGGGCAGAGCGAGATCGGCCCCCTGGCCACCGTGCTCGGGCCCGACGAGCACGAGGGCCGGCTGGACTCCTGCGGCCGGACCGTCCTGTTCGTGGACGCACGTGTCGTGGACGACAAGGGAGAGGACGTGCCCGACGGCACGCCCGGCGAAATCGTCTACCGCTCACCCCAGTTGTGCGAGGGTTACTGGGACAAGCCCGAGGAGACCGCCGAGGCCTTCCGGGACGGCTGGTTCCACTCCGGCGACCTCGCGGTACGCGACCCGGACGGCTACTTCACCATCGTCGACCGGGTGAAGGACGTCATCAACTCCGGTGGCGTGCTGGTGGCTTCGCGCCAGGTCGAGGATGCCCTCTACGCCCACGAGTCCGTCGCCGAGACCGCCGTGATCGGCCTGCCCGACGAGCGGTGGATCGAGGCCGTCACCGCGGTCGTCGTCCCACGAGGCGAGGTGACGGAGGACCAGCTCATCTCCCACGTACGGGAGAAACTCGCCTCCTTCAAGGCACCCAAGCGGATCCTGTTCGTCGACGAGCTGCCGCGCAACGCCAGCGGCAAGATCCTCAAGCGCGAGCTGCGCGACCGGTTCGGCGGCCAGGGCGACAGCGCTTCAACCAGCGCTCGCTGACGCCGTGTTCAGGGGCCGTCGGGAACGAGGTTGTTCGCGCTGAGCAGGTTGCCGCCGACCGGAACGCCGATCGACTTGCGCAGTTCTCCGATGCCCGGATCGCGGACGGACACGGTCAGGGTGTAGGTCGGCTGTCCGGTGATGGTGTTCGAGGAGTCGATCGGCGGCTGGAGCCCCTTCCACACGGCGTTGCCGTCGTAGCCCGGGCACAGGGCTCGTACCGGCAGCGTGATCTCTCCGCTGCCGCCGCCGGTCAGGTCGATGTGTGTCTTGTCCTCGCGGCCGGTCTTCCCGGGGGAGTTCCAGGTGACGGGGAGGCCGTGTGCGCCGGCGACCAGTCCGTCCGGGCCCTCGATCTCCACCGCGGCTCCCTCCCCGCCCAGGGTCCGGGACACCTTGAGGGGTCCCTTCGGGCCTTGCGCGAAGAGCAGCCCGATGGAGAAACCGCCGGGAGTGCGGCCGGGCTGCGAGTAGCCGTAGGAGCCGAGTTCGAGCTGCGGGCCGGGGTGTGGGGTGGCCTGCGGCGCGGGTGAGGAGGCGGCTGCGGGGAGCGGGAAGTGGTGGTGGCCCTTGGTTCCGCACTGATCGCCGTCGGAGGTCCCGCCTCCCGGCAGTGCCACGGCCTTGGCCGGGCCCGACGCGGGCGGCCTGTCCCACGACAACAGGCCCTGCTGGTAGGCGCCTACGAGCACGACGGCCGCCACGGCCATCCACGGGATCACCGCACCGGCCCTGTCGCGGAACGCGCGCCCCTTCGGCCTCCGGCCCTTCCGCTCTGCCTTGAGTACGTTCCGCAGTCGCCGGTTCATCATCCTGGCCCGTGCCGACGGCTCCTTCGGCGCGGCGGCGCCGTCGCCTTCGGCGGTGTCCCGCAGGAACTTCGCCCACTGCTCGTCGGATATGGAGGAGTGGTCCTCCGGTCCCCCGTCGGATCCTTCGGGGGGCTGGATGCTGCTCACGGGGCGAACCCTTCACTGGCGTGGGGCTGGGCCCCGGGCGTTTCCGTCATCATGCAGGGCCTCGGCGAGCAGGCGCCACTGTGGCAGCGCCGAGGTGCCCGGCTCGATGCCGATCACCTGCACGGTCACATGGTCGGCGCCCGCCCCGGTGTGGCCGCGCAGCTTCCGTACGACGGTGTCCGGGTCGCCCCAGAACACGAGGTCGTCCACGAGGCGGTCGCTGCCGCCGGCGCAGAGGTCGTCGTCCGTGTAGCCGAGCCTGCGGAACTTCGCCAGGTTGTACGGGGTGTTGAGGTAGCCGTGCAGGTGCTCGCGCGCGAGGGCGCGGGCCCGGTCGGGGTCGGTCTCGAAGATCACCGCGTGCTCGACGGCGAGGAAGGCGTCCGGGCCGAGGATCTCTCTCGCCTGGGCGGTGTGGGCCGTGTTCACGTGGTAGGTCTGGGCCCCGTCCGCGCGCTCGCGCGCCAGCTCCAGCATCCGGGGGCCGTACGCGGCCAGCAGGCGCCGCATCGGGGTCTTGGGGCGTGGGTTGGGCGTCTTCGTCTCCAGGGTGTCCAGCTCGTCCAGGTACGCGGACATGGCGGCGAGCGGCTTGACCCCCGGGCGCGGCTGACCGCCGAAGCCGAGGCCGAGGACGTGCCGGTCGGGGTAGGCGTCCGCGAGCAGCGCAGCGGCGCCGTACGTCCACCGCGCCTCGCGTGACCAGATGCGGGCGATGCCGTTGACGACGCTCAGCCGCTCGGTGCAGGAGAGCAGATAGCCGGCGTGGCTGAACGCGTCCCGCCCGAGCAGTTCGGGGATCCACAGCGCTCGCCAGCCCAGTTCCTCCAGCTCCTGGACCGAGTCCCGGATCAGTGCGGCTGGTTGGTGCTCGAAGTCGAAGGTGTAGATCCCGAACGTGCCGAGCCCAAGACGCCTGTCGCCCGTCATCGTGCGCCTCCTCATGGATTGGATCACATCACTCAATCGAAATATCGCAGAATTCCGATATGACGACAAGGGGAGGGCCATGAGGGAGAGTCATGCGGGTGGAGCTGGGGCGGCTAGAGCGTCTGGCCCAGTTCCGCGACGAGGTGGGCGATGCGCTGCTCGTCCCGCTTGTAGTGGGTCCACTTGCCGACGCGGGTCGCCCGCACCAGCCCGGCGCGCTGGAGTTCGGCCATATAGGCCGACACGGTGGACTGGGCCAGTCCCGCCTTCGCCTGGATGTGGCTCACGCACACACCCACCTCGGCCGGATCGGCGATCGCCGCCTCCATGGGGAAGTGCCGCTCGGGCTCGCGCAGCCACTGCAGTATCTGCAGCCGCATCGGATTGGACAGCGCCCGCAATGCGCCGACCAGCTCCGGATCCGGGGAGAGGACGGTGTCGGTCATGCATCCGGAGTATAGGTTCGCCGCCGACGTTTCGAGGTACGTCGATGCGGCCGGGGGCCCGGGAGCGCCAGCGGCGGGTGCCGGGGAGGTGATCAGGTCCGGGGCGTCGCGGGCCATGAGCGCGAGGGTGGCGCGGACGGGGTCGTCGGCCTGCCGCTCCAGCGGGTCCGAAGGGCCGGGGCCGGGCACGGGAACGGCGTGTGCGGTGGCCCGGTCGACCTGCTCGCGGGCCCGGGCGTCGGGGGCTCGGTCCGCTCGGGCGGCGCCCATCAGGGGGTGGACCGCCTCGCGCAGTTCCTGCGCCGTGCGCACCGGGACGGCATCGGCGTCGCCGGTCTCGGCGGGGCAGGGGCCGCACTGCCGTACCCAGGCGGCCAGGGACTCGATGTCGGGCAGTTCCTCCACGGCGCCGGTCGTGTCCCGGTGGCGCAGGGTCCGGACGAAGTTCGGCCAGGGGTGGCCGGCGCCTTGGCGGAAGCGGGGGCGCAGGCACGTCGCCGGCTGTGATCTCCCTCGCCCGGCACCTGACCCACGGCCGGACGACGCCCGAGGCAGCCGAAGGCACCGAGGACGCCGTACCGGCAGGCCCGTGCCGTGACCGCTAGCGCGGGCGCAGATCCACGATCCGACGGATCTTGCCCACGGACCGCTCCAGCGACTCCGGCTCCACGATCTCCACGTCCACGGACACGCCGACGCCGTCCTTCACGGCCGCGGCGATGGACAGGGCCGCCGCCTCCCGTGCCTCGGGGGTGGCGCCCGGGCGGGCCTCGGCGCGTACGGTGAGCGCGTCGAGGCGGCCCTCGCGGGTGAGGCGCAGCTGGAAGTGCGGGGCCACGCCAGGGGTGCGCAGCACGATCTCCTCGATCTGGGTCGGGAACAGGTTGACCCCGCGCAGGATCACCATGTCGTCGCTGCGCCCGGTGATCTTCTCCATCCGCCGGAACACCCGGGCCGTGCCGGGCAGCAGGCGGGTCAGGTCCCGGGTCCGGTACCGGACGATCGGCATGGCCTCCTTGGTGAGCGAGGTGAACACCAGCTCGCCCGGCTCGCCCTCCGGCAGCACCTCACCCGTGATCGGGTCGACGATCTCCGGATAGAAGTGGTCCTCCCACACATGGAGACCGTCCTTGGTCTCCACGCACTCCTGGGCGACCCCCGGACCGATCACCTCGGACAGTCCGTAGATGTCGACGGCGTCGATCGCGAACCGGTCCTCGATCTCCCGCCGCATCTGCTCGGTCCAGGGCTCGGCGCCGAAGACGCCCACCCGCAGCGAAGTGCTCCGCGGATCCACGCCCTGCCGCTCGAACTCGTCCAGCAGCGTGAGCATGTACGACGGGGTGACCATGATGATGCCGGGTTCGAGGTCCCGGATCAGCTGGACCTGGCGCGCCGTCATACCGCCGGACGCGGGGATGACCGTACATCCAAGTCGTTCGGCACCGTAGTGGGCGCCCAGCCCCCCGGTGAACAGCCCGTATCCGTAGGCCACATGCACGGTGTCACCGGGGCGCCCGCCCGCGGCCCGGATGGAACGCGCCACCATGTCGGCCCACATGGAGAGGTCGTTCTCCGTGTAGCCGACCACCGTAGGCAGTCCGGTGGTGCCGCTGGAGGCGTGGAGGCGGCGGATACGTTCGCGGGGGACGGCGAACATGCCGTACGGGTAGTGCTCCCGAAGGTCGGCCTTGGTGGTGAAGGGGAAGTGCGCCAGGTCGGCCAGCGAACGGCAGTCCTCCGGCCGGACGCCGGCCTTGTCGAAGGACTCCCGATAGAAGGGCACGTTGTCGTAGGCGTGCCGCAGCGAGGCACACAGCCGCTCCAGCTGGAGCGCCCGCAACTCCTCGGGCCCGAGCTTCTCGCCCGCGTCCAGCAGGTCCGTCGCATCCGCCATCGGGACTTCTCCCTCGTCAGCCGCACATTCCGGACGACCGATCATTCGGTCGACCCTCCGGGGCCAGTAAATTCAGATCATCCGCCTCCAGGCAAGAGGCCGGGTCGGAATTTCCCGACGGGATGTCGCACAGAATGGGCGCGTGGAGCTATGACGCGAACTGCTGCCCCCGCCCGTGCCGGCCGAGCGCTGGCGGAGCTGGGCGAGGAGATCAAGCGGATCGAGAGGCTTCTGTCCGAGGACGCGGAGGCCGGGCGCCGGGCGGTCGACGCCTTCAACGCGGCGACCGGGTACGCGTACGGGCCGTCGGACTTCCTCTGCCGGTCTGCATCGCGTGATCTGGAGGAGTTCGCTCTGGAGGCCGCTCGGCCGGCCCGGCCACGCGTCCCGGACGTCACCCGCGAGGAACTGACCGAGATCGTCCGCCGGATCCTGGCGGGATGCGCGTCGGGGGATCCCGACACCGACCACTACCTGTTGGTGTTGCAGACCAACGTCGCTCATCCCCGGGCCGCCAACCTTCTCTTTCACCCGCCCGCCCACCTGGCGGACGCCCCGCCGGAGCGGATCGTGGAGGAGCTGCTGGCCTACCGGCCCATCGCCCTGTGAGCACACAAAAACATTGCGGCCCGGCCGGGCGGGCCTGAATGATCACTGGCATGCCGACCTTCAGCGCAGCCGACGGAACCCAGCTCTCCTACCGCCTCGAGGGTGGGGGCGAGCCCCTCGCCGTCCTGCCCGGCGGGCCCATGCGTGCCTCCGTCTACCTCGGGGACCTGGGCGGGCTCGCCGCGCACCGGCGGCTGGCGCTGCTCGATCTGCGGGGTACCGGGGACTCCGGGGTGCCGGGCGATCCGGGGACGTACCGCTGTGACCGGTTGGTGGACGACGTGGAGGTGTGGCGGGCCCATATGGGGCTGGAGCACATGGATCTGGTCGCTCACTCGGCGGCCGGCAGTCTCGCGATGCTCTACGCGGCCCGCTACCCCCACCGGATACGGCGGCTCGTGCTGATCACCCCGAATCCCTCGGCCCTCGGCTTGCGGGCGACGCCCGAGGACCGGCTGGCCGCGGCCCGGCTGCGGGCCGACGAGCCGTGGTTCGCGGAGGCGTTTCCCGCGTTCGAGGCGTGGCTGACGGGGGAGGGCGACTTCGACGAGGTCTTCATGCCGTTCTTCTACGGCCGCTGGGACGATGCCGCCCGCGCGCATGACGCGGCCACGGACGAGCAGACCAACGACGAGGCGGGCGACCGGTACTTCGGCGAGGGAGCCTTCACCCCGGACGGCACCCGGGCCGCGCTCACCGCCCTGACCGCCCCGGTTCTGGTGTACGCGGGCGAACTCGACGGCGGCCCCCGCCCAGACCTCGCCCGCCGCACCGCCGAGGCCTTCCCGAACGCCGAGGTCACCGTCCAGCCCGGCGCCGGCCACTACCCGTGGCTGGACGACCCGGAGCACTTCGTCCGCCGCACCCTCGCCTTCCTCGACGGGGACACGGTCAGCCCTGCCGCGGACCGTACGCCCGCATGAAGCGGTCGCGGAACTTGTTCATCGGCCAGATCGGAGCGTCCGCCGCCGGCTTCAGGCCCTCCGTCCAGCCCCAGTCGGAGACGCGGTCCAGCACCTCGGGGTCGTGGGCGACGATGGTGACGGGCACGTCCTTGCGGGGGCTGCCCGCGGTGACGGTCGGCACCGGCTGGTGGTCGCCGAGGAAGACCAGGACCGTGTTCTTGTCGCCGTAGCGCTGCACGAACTCGACGAGGCTGTGCAGCGAGTACTCGATGGCGTTCCGGTACTCGGTGCGCACGCTCTCGGGGTTCTTCCAGACCTCCTTCGGATCCTTGCCCTCCTTCTTGACGCGGTGGAAGACCGAGCCGTCGCCGAGGTCCTTCCAGTCGATCATGTGGGCGACGGGCGCCCAGGGGTTGTGGCTGGAGGCGAGGATGATCTCCGCCATCAGCGGTCCCCGGTCCTTCTTGCCGAACTCCAGCCGGTTGAAGGCCTCCAGGCTGAACTGGTCCGGCACGGGCGTCCAGCTGAAGTAGGGGCCGTGGTAGCCGAGGTGCGTGGAGTCGTAGATGTGGTCCAGGCCGAAGAACCTGCCCTCCGGCCAGGCGTACCGCACGCCCGGCACCACGCCGACCGTGCGCCAGGCGCCGGTCTCGTGGAAGTACTTGCTGAGGGTCATCCGGTCGCTGGAGGTGACGGTCCGGTACCGCTGCTGGTTCTTGACCCACAGGCCGGACAGGAAGGTCGTGTGGCACAGCCAGCTGCCCGCGCCCGTCACCGGGGACCGGAGCCAGCCGCTGCGGGCCTCGAATCCCGCCGCCTTCAGGGCGGCCGTACCCTCCTTCAGCACCGTACCGATCCGCGGCGCCATCGCCGGGTCCTCGATCGCCGTACGGCCGTAGCTCTCGATGAAGGTGAACAGGACGTCCTTGCCGCGCAGGCCGGTCAGCAACTGGTCGCGCGGCGTGTCGGCGAAGGCGTCGACGGCGGCCTCCTCGCGGAAGACCCGGGCATCCTCGAGGCCCGCGCGCACCTGCTCGACCCGGTTGTTCACGATGACGGCGTTGATCTTGGAGGCGATCGGCACGTCACCGATCTGCAGGCTGAGCGTGACGCAGGTGATCCACGCGGTGCCCAGCACCAGGGTGCTGCGGGTGGCCACTTGGCGGTGCCGGGCCATCAGGCCGGTCAGCCGGACCGTGGCGAGCGTGGTGAGGAGGAGGACCGCGACGGCGAGCAACAGGGCGCCGGTGATCGCGAGCAGCTGGCCGGTCCGGCCGAGCGACTCCCGCAGGAAGTCCGTCGCGTTGCCGAGCAGGCCCCAGTCCATCACCAGGTTGAACGGCCGCACCAGCACCGCGTAGAAGCCCATGTCGACGCACTTGAGGATGGTCAGCAGACCGAGCAGCAGCCCGGTGACCACCGCCGCGATCCGTCGGCCCCGCGGTGGCAGCACCAGGAGCAGGCCGGCCAGCAGGATCCCCTCCGCGGGGATGCGCAGGAACGTGGAGAAGGCCAGCCCGTCGAGCCGGTTCGGCAACAGCAGCGCGCCCAGCACGAGGGCGGCCGCGAGGACCGTCGTCCCCACGCCCACGCCCCGCGCGAGCCGGGGGTGGTGCAGGCGCCAACCGAACCAGCCGGGGCGGGAGCCCGTCGGCGAACCCTTCGGGATGCCCTCCCCGCTCCCCTCCTCCTCGGTGTCCGACTTCCCTTGGCGGCCCGGCAGTTGACGAGGGATGAGGTGCGACACCCGAAGGGTCCTTCCGTGCGTGGCGCGGTCCCGGCCGCGACGGGCCGGAACCACGAGGCCGACGCCGTCATCACCCGTACGGCCGACCTTCGCCGTCCGTTCAACCGTGGCGCACACAGTACGCGGCTCGGGCTGCACGTCAGTGATGGGACACCCCGTGCCCTAGCGGTCCGCGGCCACCGCCACCTCGCGCGCCCACCGGTAGTCCGCCTTGCCGCTCGGTGACCGCTGGATGGAGTCCGTGATCACCAGCTGGCGCGGGATCTTGTAGCCGGCCAGCCGGGTGCGGCAGTGGTCCTGGATGTCGGTCAGCGAGGGGTGCCGGGCTCCTTCGCGCAGTTGCACCACGGCCGCCACATGGTTGCCCCACGTGGCGTCCGGCACCCCGGCGACCAGCGCGTCGTACACGTCCGGATGGGCCTTGAGGGCCTGTTCGACCTCCTCCGGGTACACCTTCTCGCCCCCGGTGTTGATGCACTGCGAGCCCCGGCCGAGGACGGTGACCACACCCTCCTCGTCCACCGTCGCCATGTCGCCGAGCAGCACCCAGCGCTGCCCGTCCTTCTCGAAGAACGTCTCGGCGGTTTTGCTCGGGTCGTTGTAGTAGCCGAGCGGCACATGGCCGCACTGCGCGACCCGGCCGATCTCGCCCACGGCCACTGGCTCGTAATGCGCGGGATCCACCACCTGTGTACGGGAGTTGACCCGGATGCGGAAACCTCGCTCGGGTCCCGAGTCTTCCGTCGCCGTACCGTTGAAGCCGGACTCGGAGGAGCCGAAGTTGTTCAGCAGCAGAGCGTTCGGGACCAGTTCCCGGAACTGCCGGCGCACGGTCTCCGACATGATCGCGCCCGACGAGGAGACGCTGAACAAGGCCGAGCAGTCCGTACCCTTCATCGGGCCGCCGAGCGCGTCGATCAGCGGCCGGAGCATCGCGTCGCCGACCAGCGACATGCTGGTGACCTTCTCCTTCTCGACGGTCCGCAGCACCTCCTCCGGCACGAACTTGCGGTGCAGGACGACTCGTTGGCCGAAGTTGAAGCCGATGAACGCCGTGAGGGTGGACGTGCCGTGCATCAGCGGGGGAGTGGGGAAGAAGGTGATCCCCGACCCGCCCGCCGCGACCCGCTCGGCCAGCTCCTTCGGGCTCTTCACCGGCTCACCCGTCGGCGCCCCGCCGCCCAGTCCCGCGAAGAACAGGTCTTCTTGGCGCCACATCACCCCCTTGGGCATGCCGGTCGTGCCGCCGGTGTAGATGATGAACTGGTCGTCTCCCGACCTGACGGGAAAGCCTCGCTCGGGCGAACCGGACGCCTCCGCCTCGGTGAACGGGACGGCGCCGGGCACTTCTGCGGGAGCGCCCACCCGCAGCAGATGCCGCAGCTTCGAGGCTCGTGGCAGTGCCGCCGCCACCCGGTCGCCGAACTCCCCGTCGAAGGCCAGCGCGACCAGATCCGCGTCCCGGTAGAGATAGACCAACTCCTCCTCCACATAGCGGTAGTTCACGTTGACCGGGACGACCCGGGCCTTCAGGCAGGCCAGGACCGTCTGCAGGTACTCGACGCCGTTGTAGAGGTGGAGGCCCAGGTGCTCGCCGGGGCGTATCCCGCTGTCGATCAGGTGGTGGGCGATGCGATTGGCGGCCGCGTCCAGCTCCGCGTAGGTCAGGCGGCGTTCCGCGCCGGTGCCGGGATGGTCGAGGTACACGAGAGCCTCGCGGTCCGGGACCACGTCGACGACCGACTCGAACAGATCGGCAAGGTTGTACTCCACCGCTCCTCCTGACCTCCGACGGCCTGGCGATCCACCGGTTCGCCGGTCATCAGAGCAAAGGGCGCCGTAACTGTGAAGGGTCCGCGCGAGAAAATCTGACTGCCTGTCAGAAAACCCGCGAAGTTCCCTTGAAGTGGCTCCCCGCCTACTGCAACCTGTTCTCGTTCCAACCGAGGGGAGATGGGCAATGGGTGGGACGGAACACCTCACCGTGCAGCGCGAAGGCGCCACACTGGTGCTCACGCTCAACAGGCCCGAAGCGAAGAACGCGCTCTCGCTTCCCATGCTCGTCGGTCTGTACGACGGCTGGGCCGAGGCCGACGAGGACGACGCGATCCGCTCGATCGTGCTCACCGGGGCCGGGGGCACCTTCTGTGCCGGCATGGACCTCAAGGCGCTGGCCGGGGACGGCATGGCAGGGCAGCACTACCGCGACCGGCTCAAGGCCGATCCCGACCTGCACTGGAAGGCCATGCTGCGACACCACCGCCCCCGCAAACCGGTGATCGCCGCCGTCGAGGGGTACTGCGTGGCCGGCGGCACCGAGATCCTCCAGGGCACCGACATCCGGGTCGCGGGCGAGTCCGCGACCTTCGGCCTCTTCGAGGTCCGGCGCGGCCTGTTCCCGATCGGCGGCTCGACCGTCCGGCTGCAGCGCCAGATCCCGCGCACCCACGCCCTGGAGATGCTCCTCACCGGCCGGCCGTACAGCGCGAAGGAGGCGGCCGCCATCGGGCTGATCGGGCAGGTCGTCCCCGACGGCACCGCAGTCGCGAGGGCGCTGGAGATCGCCGAGCAGATCAACGCCTGTGGACCGCTCGCCGTGGAGGCCGTCAAGGCGTCGGTGTACGAGACCGCCGAGATGACCGAGACCGACGGACTCGCCGCCGAACTCGCCCGTGGCTGGCCGGTCTTCGACACCGCCGACGCCAAGGAAGGCGCCCGCGCCTTCGCGGAGAAGCGGCCCCCCGTCTACAAGCGCGCGTAGCGGCTCCGCCGGGTTGGCGGTCGACGAGCGCCGTTCGCGGGACCGCGGGCCGCCGTGGCCGGTCTCCCCGCCGCGGAGCCGCCCATCGATACGGCCCCGCGCTCCCTCCGGGGCGCGCCCGTACCGGCCGCTCAGCCCCCCCGGCCCCAGCACGCCGACTTCCCAAGGAGGCAGCTTCCGATGCACGAAGTCCTCAAAGCCCCGCTCGTCGTCGAGTTTCCCTTCACCCGCTCGCTCGGCCCCGTCCAGAGCGCCTTCCTCACGGGACTGCGCGAACGTGTCGTCCTCGGGGTGAAGACCACCGACGGGCGCACGCTCGTCCCGCCCGTCGAGTACGACCCCGTCACCGCCGAGGAGATCCGCGACCTGGTGGAGGTCTCCTCCACGGGCACGGTCACCACCTGGGCCTGGAACCACGAGCCCCGCCGGGGCCAGCCCCTCACCACTCCCTTCGCCTGGGTCCTGGTCCGGCTCGACGGTGCCGACACCGCCCTGCTGCACGCCCTGGACGCCCCAGGACCAGACGCCGTGCACACCGGCATGCGGGTGCGGATCCGCTGGGCCCGGGAACGCACCGGCGCCATCACCGACATCGCCTGCTTCGAGCCGTACGACGGCGAACCGGACCAACCGGGCGGCCACACCGGCGAGTTCGAGAACCCGCTCACCGGGATCGTCGCCCACGCCCGCCTCGACTACACCTACTCGCCCGGCCGCGCCCAGACCGACTACATCAACGCCCTCTCCGATCAGCGGTCCGTCGGCGAGCGCTGCCCCTCCTGCCACAAGGTGTACATCCCGCCGAGGGGTGCCTGCCCCACATGTGGCGTGGCCACATCCGAACAGGTCGTGGTGGGTCCCAGTGGCACGGTCACCACCTTCTGCATCGTCAACATCAAGGCTGCTCATACGGCGAATCTCGACATCGAGGTGCCGTACGTCTACGCGCACATCGCCCTCGACGGCGCCGACCTGGCCCTGCACGCCCGCATCGGCGGGATCCCGTACGACGAGGTGCGCATGGGCCTGAGGGTCGAGCCGGTGTGGACGCCGGGAGCGCGCTACCCCGACCACTACCGCCCGACCGGCGAACCCGACGCCGACTACGACACCTACAAGGAGCTGCTGTGACACGGGAGATCGCGGTCGTCGCCTTCGCCCAGACCGACCACCGGCGCTCCACCGAGGAGTCCTCCGAGGTCGAGATGCTCATGCCGGTGCTGCACCAGGTCCTGGCCCGGACCGGGCTGAAGACCGCCGACATCGGCTTCACCTGCTCCGGCTCCAGCGACTACCTCGCCGGCCGGGCCTTCTCCTTCACCCTCGCCCTCGACGGTGTCGGTGCCTGGCCGCCCATCTCCGAGTCGCACGTCGAGATGGACGGCGCCTGGGCACTGTACGAGGCATGGACCAAGCTGCTGACGGGAGATGCCGACACCGCCTTGGTGTACTCCTACGGCAAGTCCTCTCCCGGATCCGTACGAGACGTCCTGACCCGCCAGTTGGACCCGTACTACGTGGCCCCCCTGTGGCCGGACTCGGTCGCGCTCGCCGCCCTCCAGGCCCAGGCGCTCATCGACGCGGGCGACACGGACGAGCCCGCCCTTGCCGCGATCGGAGCGCGGAGCCGCGAGTCCGCCCGCACCAACTCCCACGCTCAGCTCGTGGGTTCGGTCCCGCAAGGCGACTACGTCGTACGCCCCTTGCACACCGGCGACTGCCCGCCCGTCGGCGACGGCGCCGCCGCGGTGATCCTCGCGGCGGGGGAGCGGGCCCGCGAGCTGTGCGAACGGCCCGCCTGGATCCGGGGCATCGACCACCGCATCGAGGCGCACTCCCTGGGCGTGCGCGACCTCACCGACTCGCCCTCCACGCGCCTGGCCGCCGAGAAGGCCGGGGCCTTCGAACTCCCCCGCAGCCGCGAGGGCATGGGAGGTGCGCCCACCGTCGACACCGCCGAGTTGCACGCGCCGTTCAGCGCACAGGAGGTCGTGCTGCGCAAGGCGCTCCGGCTGGACGACAGCATCCGCGTCAACCCCTCCGGGGGCGCCCTCGCCGCAAACCCGGTCATGGCCGCCGGACTCATCCGCATCGGCGAGGCCGCCGCCCGCATCCACCGCGGCGAGTCCGACCGTGCCCTCGCCCACGCCACCTCCGGCCCCTGTCTGCAGCAGAACCTGGTCGCCGTACTCGAAGGGGATCCACGATGAGCAAGGAGCCCGTGGCCGTCGTAGGAATCGGCCAGACCAAGCACGTGGCCGCCCGCCGGGACGTGTCGATCGCCGGACTCGTCCGCGAGGCGGCCGGGCGGGCACTCCAGGACGCCGAGTTGACCTGGGCCGACATCGACGCCGTCGTCATCGGCAAGGCGCCCGACTTCTTCGAGGGCGTCATGATGCCCGAGCTGTACCTCGCCGACGCCCTCGGCGCGGTCGGCAAGCCCATGCTGCGGGTGCACACCGCCGGCTCGGTCGGCGGATCCACCGCCCTCGTCGCCGCGGGCCTGGTCGCGGCCCGCGTCCACGGCACCGTGCTCACCCTCGCCTTCGAAAAACAGTCCGAGTCCAACGCCATGTGGGGCCTGTCCCTGCCCATCCCCTTCCAGCAGCCCCTGCTCGCCGGGGCGGGCGGCTTCTTCGCCCCGCACGTGCGCGCCTACATGCGGCGCAGCGGCGCCCCCGACACCGTCGGCTCGCTCGTCGCCTACAAGGACCGGCGCAACGCCCTGAAGAACCCCTACGCCCACCTCCACGAGCACGACATCACCCTGGAGAAGGTCCAGGCCTCGCCCATGCTGTGGGACCCGATCCGCTACTCGGAGACCTGCCCGTCCTCCGACGGGGCCTGCGCCATGGTCCTCACCGACCGCGCCGGAGCCGCCCGTGCGCCCCGGCCGCCCGCCTGGATGCTCGGCGGCGCCATGCGCAGCGAGCCGACCCTGTTCGCGGGCAAGGACTTCGTCTCCCCGCAGGCCGGCAAGGACTGCGCCGCCGACGTCTACCGGCAGGCCGGCATCGCCGACCCGCGCCGGGACATCGACGCCGTCGAGATGTACGTGCCGTTCTCCTGGTACGAGCCCATGTGGCTGGAGAACCTTGGCTTCGCCGAGGAGGGCGGCGGCTGGAAGCTCACCGAGTCCGGGGTGACCGAGCTGGACGGGGACCTGCCCGTCAACATGTCGGGCGGGGTGCTCTCCGCCAACCCCATCGGCGCCTCCGGCATGATCCGCTTCGCCGAGGCCGCCCTTCAGGTGCGCGGCCAGGCCGGGCAACACCAGGTGGAGGGCGCCCGCAAGGTGCTCGGGCACGCCTACGGCGGCGGTTCGCAGTTCTTCTCCATGTGGCTCGTCGGAGCCGAGCCCCCCGACTCCTGAAAGGTCCTCACGACACGGCCTGTCCGCCGTGGGAAGCGGTCGCTAGGCTGACCGCGGACGACGAACCGGGAGGAGCACGGACGTGGCCGAGACCACCACCCAGCAGCAGCCGCTCGTGGGCTGGCACAAGCCGGAGCTGGACCTCAGCAGGGCCGAGTGGCAGTCCAGCAGCCGAGGGCTGGGCGATGTCCAGATCGCCTTTGTCGAGGGCTTCATCGCCATGCGCAACAGCGGCCGCCCGGAAAGCCCTTCCCTGATCTTCACCCCCGCCGAGTGGGGCGCCTTCGTCTCCGGCGCACGGGAAGGTGAGTTCGACCTGACCTGAGTGACCTCGTGCCGCGAGCCGAACCGGGGAGTGTTCGGCGCGGATTTCCGGACACGCGATCGACAGCGCCCCGTCGGGGCCGACGCCTGAGCGAGGCTGGCACCGACAAGGGGAAGGTCGCGTTCCGGAGGTGAGGGAAGATGAGCAGTGCGCCGGTCATCGCCGCGGTGGACGGTTCCGAGGACAGCCTGCGGGCGCTGGAGTGGGCCGTGGACGCCGCCCGCCGTCGCGCGGCGCCGCTGCGGGTGGTGCACGTACGGCAGTACGCCGCCTGGGGACAGGCCGACGTCCTGGTCGCCGGGCCCCCCGACACGCAGGGCGACCCGGTGCTCGACGAGGTCCGCGACCTGCTGCGGGACCGCGCCGACGCACAGACCGTGGAGTACGTCGCGCTGGAGGGCGTACCGGGCGCGGTGCTGCCCGAACTCGGCGTGGACGCCCAGCTGTTGGTCCTCGGCTCACGCGGCCGCGGCGGCTTCGCCAGCCTGCTGCTCGGCTCCAACAGCCTGGCCGCCGCGCGCGACGCCGAGTGCCCGGTGGTCGTCGTGCCCCGGCCCGACCGCGAGGTCCACGGAGACGGCCCGGCCGAGCCCGGGCCCCGGGTGGTCGTCGGCCTGCACGTCGACAGCCCCGACGAGGACACCCTCGGCCTCGCCTTCGCCGAGGCCGCTCTGCGCGGGGCCCGCGTCGAGGTGATCGCCGCGTACCCGTGGCCGGTGCAGACCTGGGCCGCGCCCGGCCAGCTGGTACCGCCCCCGATCGACCAGGCCTCCGTCGAGAACGAGACCCGGACCCTCGCCGCGAGTTTCCTGGCCCCGCACCGGGAGCACCATCCGGACGTCCGCGCCGACGTCGCGGCCGTGCCCGGTGACGCGGCCGGTCACCTCGTCGCCGCCTCGAAGGGCGCCGACCTGCTCGTCGTCGGCCGCCACCGGCGACGCCTGCTCGCCCCCGCCCGCATGATGGGCTCGGTCACCCAGGCGGTCCTGCTGCACGCGGCGAGCCCGATCGCGGTGGTACCGCCGGAACCGACGGGGGAGGCCCACGAATCCGTCCGGTGACCGCCAGGTCCGGGCCCGGCCGCACAGTGGCGGTCAGGCGCGTGGTCAGGATCGCAACATCCCCCGAAGTACGCCACCGTCCCCGTGTGACACCACGAACGGCACCACAACCCCGCCCAGACCGGCCCGGGTCGGGCCCCGCGAGGCGTACGCTGAGGTGCCTGACGGTCACGGTGTGCGCCCGCTCCCCGCGCGGGTCGGGTGGCGTGGCGGGGGTGTGTGATGGGACAACGTATGGTGCGCAGCCGCAAGACGCTCTTCGAGCGGGAGAGTGAACTCGCCGCTGTGGAGGAGGCGTTGGGCGAGCTCACCGGCCTGCGTGCGGATGGCGCCGAGGCGGCGCGGCGCCCGCGCGGCGCCCTGCTCGCGTTCGCCGGCCGCGCGGGCATCGGCAAGACCACCCTCCTCGCCGAAGTCCGCCGCCGGGCCACCGCCCTCGGCTGTACCGTGCTGTCCGCCCGCGGCGGCGACCAGGAACAGCGCGTCGCCTTCCACGTGGCCCGCCAGCTGCTCCAGCCGCAGCTCGCCGGAGTGCCGGAGAGTGAACTGCGGTCCTCGCTGGGCAGTTGGTACGACATCGTCGGCCCCGCCCTCGGCCTGTGCGCACCCACCGAGGGCGCCCCGCCCGACCAGCAGGGCCTGCGCGACGGCCTGGACTGGGTCCTCACCCACCTCGCCGTGCGTCGCGCCCCGATGGTCCTCGTCCTCGACGACGCCCACTGGGCCGACCCCGAATCCCTGCGCTGGCTGGCCGCGTTCGCGCCCCGCGCCGAGGAACTCCCGCTGCTGGTCGTCGTCGCCTACCGGCCCGACGAACTCCCCGACCACGCCGAGTCGTTCCGCGGACTCCCCGGCCGCGCGGGCGGACGCCCCCTCGACCTGGAGCCGCTCAGCGCGGCCGCCGTCGCCCGCCTGGTCCGGGAGTTCCTCGGCGCGCACGCCGACGACGCGTTCTGCCGCGAGTGCTGGGCCGTCACAGCCGGCAACCCCTTCGAGACCGTCGAGCTGACCGCCAAGGTGCACGATCGCGGACTCATCCCCACCGAGACCGGGGCCCATCTGCTGCGCGACCTCGCCGCGGCCGTCAAGGGCACCGGCCTGATCGCCCGGCTCGAACGCCTCGGCACCTCCACCGTCCGTTTCGCCTGGGCCTGCGCCGTCCTCGGTACCGAGATCCATCCCCGGCTCGGCGCCGCCGTCGCCGGACTCGGCCACGAGGAGGCCGCCGACGCCGCCGACGCGCTGCGCGGCGCGCGCATTCTGACGGGTGTCGAGACGCTCGAATTCGTTCACCCCCTGATCGCCACCGCCGTCTACCGGGCCATCCCGTCCAGCGTGCGTGTCGCCCTGCACGGACAGGCCGCCTGGTGCGTGATCAACGACGGACAGGGCCCCTCCGCGGCCGCCCGCCACCTCCTGGAGACCCACCCCGAGGGCGACATCTGGGTCGTGCAGCAACTGCGCGCCGCCGCCGGTGAGACCCTCCGGGCCGGCGCCCCCGACGCCGCCCGCAGCTACCTCGCCCGCGCGCTGCGCGAGCCACCGCCGCCCGAGGAGCGGGGCGCCGTCCTGTACGAACTGGGCTCCGCCTCCCTGCTCACCGAACCCGCCACCACCGTCAACCACCTGCGCGCCGCCCTCGAAGAGCCCATCGCCGACCCCGAGCTGCGGCACCACATCGTCTACCGCCTCTCCCAGGTCCTCGCCCACAGCGACCGCCTCGCCGAGGCCTCCGACACCCTGGCCCGCGAGATCCGCCTGACCGGGGACGCACGGGTCAGGCTGCGCATGGTCTCCGAGCAGTTCATGTGGGACGCCTTCCGCGCCGACGAACCCGACCACCCCTCCCGCTCCCGCCGCCTGGCCAGGCTCGCGAGCCGCCTCAAGGGTCGCGACCTCACCGAGCGCTACATCATCGGGCTGCGCACCTGGGACGCCGTCCAGCGCGGCGAACCCGCCCAGGTCGCCCTCCAGCACGCCGAACGCGCCCTGGCCGGCGGCCTCGGCTGGGCCGAGTCCGACCGTGGCTTCGAGGTGCCGGTCCTGGTCGCGCTCGCCTTCATGTACGCCGACCGGCCGGGCCGCACCGAGGAGCTGTTCGCCGCCGGGATCGCCGACTTCGAGCGCCAGGGCTGGCGCGGCGCCCACCTGTCCTTCGCCTACACACTCCTCGCCTACGTCCGCTACCGGCGCGGGCGGCTCGTCGAGGCCGAGGACTTCGTCCGCGCGGGCCTCAGGCTCGCCGAACGCGTCGGCCCCGGCACGCCCGCCCACTGGTACGCCGTCGGCATCCTGATCGAGGTCCTGCTGGCCCGGGGCCGCGTCGCGGAGGCGGCACAGACCGCCGACGACTTCTGCTTCGGGGAGCCCTACCCGGCCGCCGTCGTGTTCCCCGACGCCCAGACGGTGCACGGCGAACTGCTCCTCGCCCGCGGCCTCACCCAGGACGCGGCGGCCGAACTCGCCGCCGCCGGGAGCCGCCTCGACCCGCGGGGCATCCGCAACCCCGCCTGGTGCCCCTGGCAGCTCCATCTCGCCCGCGCCGAGAGCCACGACGCCCCCGAACGAGCCCTGGCCACCGCCCTCGAAGCGGTGGCCCGTGCCCGCCAGTTCGGCGCCCCCTCCGCGATCGGACAGGCCCTGCGGACGGCGGCGGAGGTGTCCTCGGGCTCAGCGCGCGTGAAATACCTGGAGGAGTCCGTCGCCCATCTGGAGCGATCCCCGGCCGCGTACGAGCTCGCCTGCGCACTGGTCGCCCTGGGCACCGAGCTGCGCCACGCCGGCCGCCCCAGGGAAGCCGCCGAGCACCTCTACCGGGGCCTCGACACGGCCGTCCAGTGCGGCGCCGACGGCCTCGTGGACACAGCCCGCACCGAACTCGCCGCCGCCGGCCTACGCCCCCGCCGCCTCCACAGCACCGAGACCGACACCCTCACCAGCCGCGAACGCGTCGCCGCCACCCTCACGGTCCACGGCTGCACCGAGGCGGAGATCGCCGTGGAACTCCACACCGACGAGCAGAGCGTCGTACGCCTCCTCTCGGCGGTGCACCGGAAGCTGGGAACCGACCGGTCGGGGCTGGGAGCGGCGCTGGGCGGGGGGAGGACGCCGGGCTAGAGCGCGGAGGGTGCCCACACGTCGCCGAGTGTGCTCGGGCACGTACCATGGCCGCATGTCGTTCCTCCGCCGCCGCAGCGCCACTCCCGCCGGACCCGACTTCGACGTCCTGGCCATGGACCCGGGCGACTGGCCGGGCAACCTCGGCGCGGGCCTGCTGCCCGCCCCCGACGGCTCCTGCCAGGGCGTCTTTCTGCGTTACGACCTGTTCGGCGGCCGCGGCCCCGCCATGATCATCGGCAATCTCCCCGAGGGCTCCCCGGCCCGGGAGGTAGCCGAGGGCGAGGTCCCCTTCGAGGTGGGTCAGCTGCTGCTGGCGCTGGAGAACGACGAGGAGGTCACCGTCGTCGGTATCGAGGACACCCCGGTCCTCCAGGGCGACAACCTGCTGATCGTGCGGCGGCTGAAGCTCTCCGAGAGCCGGATCTCCTGCGTCCAGTTCGACCGCAGCGACGGCATCCTCGTGACCATCGCCGCCTGGGACCGCCCCATCACCGACGACCTGTACGCCCTGCTGAAGCCGCTCCCGGCGGAGCTGTTCCAGCAGGGCTGACGGCCGGTCCCGGCTAGCCGGCGGCAAGCTCCAGGCGGACGTCCGCGGCACGCACGAACTCCACCCGGTGGCCGTACTGGATCTCGTAGTACAGGTCCTTGCCGACCACGACCCGGTGCGAGTCGGTGGTGAAGGTGACCGCGTAGTAGTACTCGCCCGGGACCACGTCACCGACCACGTACTTCTGTCCGGCCGGGAGCGTGTAGGGCAGCGCCACGACCGGCTGCGCGGGCACCTCCGCCGGGTAGGCCTCCTTCTCCGGGTACGCACGGCCGTACACCGGGACGCTCGCCAGGCCCTCCTTCGGGGTGACGACGAGTCCGGACGCCGGCACCGCCGTGGGCTGCTCGGCCGGGTTCTCGAACCAGGCCTTCTGCCCGAGGTACCAGATCGCCGTCCAGTCGCCCCAGCGGTCGGCGACCGCGTACTGCTGGCCGGTGGAGACCCGCGAGGACAGATCGTTCACCCCGATGGTCGGATCCGCCTTCAGGCCGATGTCCTTGATCAGCGGGGCGTTCTCGTCGTGGTCGGAGTACAGCCGCACCTCGCTGGAGCCGTGCGCGGTGCAGGGCTCGCCCTTGGTGGTGCAGCCCGTGTACGCCGGCTGGTTGGCGGCGTAGTCCGGCCGGATCGTCACCATGCCGGAGTACTTGCCGCCCGTGGCTCTGAAGGGGTGGCCCAGCAGCTGGAAGTAGTGCCGCCAGTCCCAGTACGGGCCCGGGTCCGTGTGCATTCCGGGAATGGTGGAGGCGGTCGGGCCGGGCACGGTGTCGTGGCCCAGGATGTGCTGCCGGTCCAGCGGGATGCCGTACTTCCTGGCCAGGTACTTCACCAGGCGCGCCGAGGACCGGTACATCGCCTCCGTGTACCAGGCGTCCGGCGCCGCGAGGAAGCCCTCGTGCTCGATGCCGACCGACTTCGCGTTGATGTACCAGTTGCCCGCGTGCCAGGCCACGTCCTTCGCCTTGACGTGCTGGGCGATCAGACCGTCGGTGGAGCGGATGGTGTAGTTCCAGGACACATAGGTGGGGTCCTGGACCAGGTTCAGCACCCCGTCCCAGGTGCCCTCCGTGTCATGGATGACGATGTACTTGATGCTCTGTGAGTCCGGGCGGTCGCCGAGGTCGTGGTTGCCGTAGTCGTTGTCACCGAACTCGGAGTACGGCGCCGGGATCCACTCGCAGGACACCGAGTTCGGGCACTCGACGTCGTCTGTCGCGATCGTGCGGAGCCCCGTCCGCTTGAGCTGGGCGGTGTCGGCGGCGAGGTGCGGCTGAGCTGCGAGGGTGACCCGCTGGCCGTCGTCCGTGGTGCGCTTCTCACCCGTCCGGAGTACGTCGTAGACGTCGTCCGCGTATGTCGCCGCGGTCGCCGTGTCGTCCGCGCCGGAGAAGCGGGCCACCGCGCCGTACCAGTGGGCCGGGTCGGCGCTCGCCGGCTCGCCCAGCTCCTTCTGGGCGGCGGCGAGCAGGGCGGCGCCGCCCGCGATGTTGGCGGCCGGGTCGGTGCGCAGCTCGGCCGCGGGCAGCCCCGTCAGTTCGGCCGCCTTGGGCAGCGTCCTGAGGCGGGCCGGGAGTGCCGCGTTCTCGGGCACCTTGACGTCGGGGTGCAGGGCGGCGCGGGCGCTGTCGCCGCGGGCGTCCTCGGTGCCCTCGGCGAGGTGCTCGGTGGTGGCGAGTGCGGTGCGGGCGTCGGTGAGGTGCATCGGGCCGTAGCCGCCGGTCACACTGGGTGCCCCGGCGTGCGCGTCCCAGCGGGACTGGAGATAGGAGACGGCCAGCAGGACGCTCTGCGGCACGTGATACTCGGCGGCCGCGTCGGCGAAGGCGCGCTGGAGCCGGCCTGCCGAGGAATCCGTCGCGCTCTGGGCGGGCGCCGCGCCGAGCAGCGGGAGCAGTAAGGCGGCGGAGGCGAGCGTACCGACGCTTCGCCTCAGATGTCTGTGGCCGGGTGTGGACGTGGGGTCGGTGGCGGATCCTCGCAAGTGCGGCCTCCTGTGACGGGCGGGCGGCGGGCGTGCGGCTCCGAGCTGGACCAGTGGTACCGGCTTGCCGACGATCCGTCAATGATGCCCTCAGGACTCTGATTTCCCACGTCACGAAGGGTTTCGGCGAGTTTCGCGGCGGCGGCGCACCGGGCCTGCGGGGCGTCAGTGGCGTACACCAGTGGCCGCCGCCCGCGGCTGGGTCTGTCCTTGCCGGACAGACCTGGGGCCTTACACACGAAGGTCCGCGGTGCGCCGCCGCTCTGGGCGCACCGCGGAGCCGTCGTCCCCGTCAGCGAGTGCCGACCGCCGCGCGCACGGCCCGGCGGGCCAGCTGGCAGTCGTCGTGCAGCCGCCTGAGCAGCAGCCGCTGTTCCTCGCCGGACGGCGCAGCACCCGGGTGGGCCGTGCCCGGTGCCGCCGGGGCCGTATCGTGCATCGAACGCTGCACGGCCGTCTCGTACGTACGGATCTCCCTCGTCAGCAGGAGCATCAGATTCACCAGGAAGGCGTCCCGGGAGGCCGGGCCCGCCGACTGGGCGATCTGGCTGATCTGACGCCGCGCCACAGGCGCGTCCCCGAGGACCAGCCACAGCGTCGCCAGGTCGTACCCCGGCAGATACCAGCCCGCGTGCTCCCAGTCCACCAGCACTGGACCGGCCGGTGAGAGCAGGATGTTCGAGAGCAGGGCGTCGCCGTGGCAGAACTGGCCCATCCCCTGGCGGCCCGCCGCGTGCGCGATGCCGCGCAGCAGCTTCTGCAGGTCCCCCAGGTCCCGGTCGGTCAGCAGGCCCAGTTCGTGGTACCGGGAGATGCGGGCCGCGTAGTCCAGGGGGGCGTCGAAGGTGCCCGCCGGGGGCCGCCAGGCGTTCAGCCGGCAGATCGCGCCGAGCGCCGCCCGGATGTCCGGCCGGGGCGGGGCCTCCAACGGATGCCGCTGGAGCGCCGCCACCCGGCCCGGCATGCGCTCGATCACCAGCGTGCAGTTGTCCGGATCCGCTGCGATCAGTCTCGGCACCCGCACCGGCGGGCGGTGCCGGACGAACGAGCGGTATGCGGCTATTTCGTGGCGGATCCGATCCGACCAGGCGGACGATTGGTCGAGGAGACACTTGGCCACGGCTGTGCTGCGTCCGGTCGTCCCGACCAGGAGTACGGAACGTCCGCTGCGGCGCAGCACCTGTACCGGAGCGAACTCCGGACAGATCCGGTGCACCGAGGCGATCGCGGTGCGCAACTGCGCACCCTGGGGACCGGACAGGTCGAGTCGCCCGCTGAGCGGCTGGGATCCGGGCTGTCCCGGAACGCGCCGCGGTCGGCCCGCGCCCAGCACGGGTGCTGCCGGCCGCGCCGCCGGGTCGAGGTACGGGCCGCCGCCCGCCGGGCGGGGACGCAGCGGCCGGGGCGGAGCGGACACGGAGGACGATGCTGCGTACATGGGAGATACAGATCCCTTCGTGTGCCTGCAATGCCTGCCTGTACATCCATGCTCAAAACCCCTGTGCGAAGTGGATACGCAATGCGGGTGCTTTGAGTTCATACGCCCACCCGACCCGGTCGCCCGGATGCACCCTGGGGAATGCACCCGTCACTGGGAGGGCGACCGGGGCCGGGGTGGCGCATTCCTACCTGACACCCGATGCCCAGTGGCACACCATCTGGCGCACCCTGGCGAACCGTGGCGAATAGTCGCCCGGCAACCTCCACGGGGCTACTGTCAACTCAGCCGAGAACCTGGGGGCTTGACGTGAGCGGACAACCCAACACCCGCCTTTCGGACCTGTTCGGCCTGGCCGGCTGGTCCAAGGGCGAACTCGCGAGGCTGGTCAACAAGCAGGCGGCGGCCATGGGCCACCCCCAGCTGTCGACCGACACCTCCCGGGTGCGGCGGTGGATCGACATGGGAGAGATCCCGCGCGATCCCGTACCGCGGGTGCTGGCGGCCCTGTTCACCGAGCGTCTCGGCCGTGTCGTGACCATCGAGGACCTCGGTCTGGTACGGCACGGGCGTACGGGGAAACGGCAGGGCGACGGGAATGCGGAACATCCCGACGGAGTGCCGTGGGCGCCCGAACGGACCGCCGCGGTCCTCACCGAATTCACGGGAATGGACCTCATGCTCAACCGACGCGGCTTGGTGGGCGCGGGTGCCGCGCTCGCCGCGGGATCCACACTCAGCAGCGCCATGTACGACTGGCTGCACGCCGACCCCACACTGAAGGCCGACGCCCCTGTCCTCGACGATCCCCTGCACGCCGACCCCGCTGGGTTCGACCGCTATGAGGCCGCCCCCATCGGGTCGCAGGAGATCGAGGAACTGGAGCGTTCGGTCGAGGTGTTCCGTGCCTGGGACGCCGCCCGTGGCGGCGGGCTCCAGCGCAAGGCGGTCGTGGGCCAGCTCAACGAGGTGGGCGGCATGCTCGCCTACCACCACCCACCCCATCTCCAGCGCCGCCTGTGGGGCGTCGCCGCCAACCTCGCCGTCCTCGCGGGCTGGATGTCGCACGACGTCGGCCTGGAGCCCACGGCCCAGAAGTACTTCGTCATCGCCGCCCACGCCGCCCGTGAGGGCGGTGACCGGCCGCGTGCCGGGGAGGCCCTGTCCCGGGCGGCCCGGCAGATGGTGCACCTCGGCCGGCCCGACGACGCGCTGGACCTGATGAAGCTCGCCCAGTCCGGTTCGGGGGAGCGCCTGCAGCCGCGTACGAAGGCGATGTTCCACACCATCGAGGCCTGGGCACAGGCGTCCATGGGCAAGGGCCAGGCGATGCGCCGCACGCTCGGACAGGCGGAGGACCTCTTCGTCTCCGACCGGCAGGACCTGGAGCCGCCGGACTGGATGCAGACCTTCAAGGACGAGGATCTGTACGGCATGCAGGCCCTCGCCTACCGCACTCTCGCGGAGTTCGACCCCGGTGCGGCCACGCACGCCCAGTACTACGCGGAGAAGGCCCTGGCCCTGCGTATCGACGGGCGGGAGCGGTCGAAGATCTTCGACCATCTCTCCATGGCCTCGGCCTGCTTCATCGCCGACGACCCGGAACAGGCCGACCGCTTCGCACGGCTGGCCCTGATGTCGATGGGTTCGAACTCGTCCCGTCGCACCTGGGACCGACTGCGGCAGATGTACCAGCTCACCGCCCAGTACGCCGAGTATCCGAAGATCCACGAACTGCGGGAGGAGATCAGGCTCGCCCTGCCGAAGCCGAGGGGCAGGGCCGACAACCGCGCACAGGCGTAGGGGCTGTGCGCTGCTCCCTATTCAGAAGGCCAGAAGGCCAGAAGACTGAGAAGGTCTTGAAGGTCGGCTGATCAGGTTCAGATCAGGTTCAGAACTCAGCTCGGTCGGCTCATGAAGTGACCTTGGCGACGAGCACACAGGCTTCGTCCTCGCGCTCGGCTCCGCCGAACTCCTCCACGACCGTCCGCACACATTCCTGCGCCGTGCGGGCCGCGTCGAAGCGTGGGGCGAGGTCGAGCAGGCGGTCCACGGCTGTGGTTCCGCCGTGCCCGGACACCAGCCCGTCGGTGTGCAGCAGGAGGAGATCGCCGGGCTCCAGGACCACTTCGGCCTGCCCGTAGGTGGCGCCCGTGGTGGCGCCGAGCAGGACGCCGTCCGGTGCGTTCAGCATGTGCCCCGTCCCGTCGCGGTACAGCAGCGGGGCGGGGTGTCCTGCCTGCGCCCACACCAGGGTGCGGGTCTCGGGCCGGTAGCGGCAGCACACGGTGCTGCCGAGGGCGGGCTGCACGGTGGCGTCGAGTAACTGGTTGAGCATGGTCAGGAGGGGGCCGGGCTGAGTGTCGGCCATGGCCATGCCGCGCACGGCACCCAGCAGCATCGCCATGCCGGAGGTGACGGCGACGCCGTGTCCGGTGAGATCGCCGACGCTGAGCAGGGTCGCGCCGTCGGACAGCTCCAGCGCGTCGTACCAGTCGCCGCCGATCAGGGCACTTGTGGCGGCCGGCAGATAGTGGGCGGCGAGGTCGAGGGTCTGTGGTCCCTGGTGCGGGAGCCGCAGGGAGCCGCGCCAGGGCGGCAGCACGGCTTCCTGCAGCTCGACCGCGAGCCGCTGCTCGGTGCGGGCCTGCCGCTGGTGGTGCTGGAGCGAGTCACGGGTCTCGCGCACCGTCCGCTGGCTGCGGCGCAGTTCACTGACGTCGCGCAGCACGGCCCACATCGAGGCGGTGCTGCCGTCGCCACCGAGCACGGGCTCGCCCATCATGTGCACGGTCCGCACGGAGGCGTCGGGCCGTACGACACGGAACTCGCCGTCGATCGGCCTGGCGTCGACCAGGCAGTCCGTCACCATCCGGGTCAGCTTCGCCCGGTCTTCCTCCAGGACCAGCGAAGGCAGTTCGTCCAGGGTGAGGGCGGGGCCGGCCGGGTCGAGGCCGAGGATCTGGTACAGCTCCCCGGACCAACTCGCCTCGTCCGTGAGCAGGTTCCACTCCGCGCTGCCGACACGGCTGAGCAGCGAGGCGCGCGGTGCGCCGACGGCCGCCGTGGGCCGGACGACCAGCGTCTCGGTGTGCTCGTCCGCCGGGGCGGGCTCCGGGCCGTCCCGCAGCTGGGCCAAGTGGGCGTCCAGATCCTCGAGTTGGTGCACTGCGAGGTCGTACAGCGCCCGCTGCCAGCGTTCCTCCGGGTCCGATCCGTCGTTCTGCGCGTCCCGCCGTACGGCGTCCACGTCGCCTTTGAGTCGCCGCGCCTGCGTGATCAACGCGTCGACCGAGCCGCGCCCGGGCGGCTGGGCGGCTGGGCGGTCCGCGGAGACTGGGGACGGCATGACGCACTCCGAAGGGGGATGGACGGCCAAGGGGGACGGAGGGACCGTTACGACTGTTGCACAGCCCGCGACGCCCTGTAAGGGATTTGGCAACACACGATACGGTGGTGCTTCCGACATATGCCAGAGTCTTCCCGGGCTGATCCGAGGGGGCGTATGGCGTACGCGCGAGCTGGTTCAAGTCGTAGGACTTCTACGTGCCTTGACCCATACCGTAGGGCTTCGCGGTCGTGCTCAGCCGCCTGTTCGACGCTCAGATGTTCCATGATGGCGGCGACCGGTCGATCCGCACCAACTCTGTCTGGATTTGGCGTCCTGTGACGGGCCTCCGCGGACTCCTTAATGGCATGGACATCTTCGTCGAGCAGACCGCCCACGCCCGTCTCATCACCGCCGAGGACCGGGAGGTCCCGGTGTCCGCCCTCCTGCGCTACGCGGCGGACGATCCACTGGCCGTCTTCGTGGACTTCCCGCCCGAGGCCACCCTGGAGGGAGACGAGGTCACCTGGACGTTCGCGCGCTCCCTGCTGGACCAGGGCCTGCGCGCCCCGGCCGGACACGGGGACGTACAGATATGGCCGTACGGCCGTACCCGGACGGTCCTCGAACTCCATTCGCCGTGCGGCCTCGCCCTGCTCCAGTTTCCCACCTCGGCGCTGCGCCGCTTCCTGCTGCACACCTACTCCCTGGTGCCGGCCGGGCAGGAGGACGTGGCGGCGGTCGTGGAGCGAGGTCTGAGCAGCCTGTTCGGCGGGGTGTGAGCCCCGGTCAGGGCCGGGGCCCCGACTTTGACCTCTATGCACTCATGCCTCACCGCACGGCAGTGGACCTCGACGATCACCGCGTGCACCCTGGCGCGCGGTGTGCCACAGGGGCACGCCGCTGACGAGGACGGGGCGAATGACACCGATCAGCCGAAGAGGCTTCGTGGGACTCGGCGCATCCGTGGCGGCAGGCGTGGTGCTGGACGCCGGCACCCTCCCCCAGAGCTCGAACGCGCTCGCTCTGGGAGGTACCCCCACCACGGCCGCGGCAGCGACCGCAGCGACCGGCACGATCAAGGACGTCCAGCACGTGGTCATCCTCATGCAGGAGAACCGCAGCTTCGACCACTACTTCGGGCGCCTGAAGGGTGTCCGTTGCTTCGACGACCGCAGCGGCATCACGCTGAGCGGCGGCTACCCGGTCTTCAACCAGCCGAACGGAACGGGCCGCCCATACCCGTGAAAGCTCAGCGCCACCCCGGCCGCCGCCATCAAGGCCGACGTCCTGGCGGGCACCCTCCCGCAGGTCTCCTGGGTGGTCCCCAACCAGGCCTTCTCCGAGCATCCGTACGCCCCGCCCGGCGACGGCGCCCACTTCGTCAACCTCGTCTACCAGGCCCTCGCCGCCGACCAGGACGTGTTCGAATCCACCGTCCTGTTCCTCAACTACGACGAGAACGACGGCTACTTCGACCACGTCCCGCCCCCGGCGCCGCCCGCCGGAACCGCGGGAGAGTTCCTCAACGGCGTGCCGTACGGCTTCGGCTTCCGCGTCCCGACGCTCGTCATCTCACCCTGGACCCGGGGTGGCTGGGTCTCCTCCGAGGTCTTCGAGCACACCTCGGTGCTGCGGTTCCTGGAGACCTGGACGGCGGCGATCGGCAGGCCCGCCACGTGCGCCAACATCAGCGACTGGCGGCGCAGGGTGAGCGGTGACCTGACCGGTGTCTTCGACTTCGCCAACCCGGTCCACGGCTCCGTCCCGCTGCCCGCGACGCGCGTCATCGGCATGGCCACCTGCGGCCCGCTGCCCAACGGTTGTAGTCGGCGTCGACCGGGCCGGCGTCATCGGGGTCATCCCGGTGTGGGGCCGTGTCACCGGTCCCGCGCCCGTCAGGGCGGATGCGACCTCGATGCCGCAGCCAGCGGTAGCCGAGGAGCGCGACGAGGTGTGAACCGCCGAGCACGCGAGTTCGGCTGTTCACGGCCGAGAAGGTGACCATCACCTCCAACCATGCCCGCGGCGCCGGTCCCTGGACCTACCCCGTCGCCGCGGGAGTCTCGGCGGAGGACTACTTCAACGCCGTCGCGTACCAGAACGGCTGGTACGACATCACGGTGACCGTCGACTCCGACGCGACCTGGTCGCGCCGGTTCACCGGGCACCTGGAGACCGGCGCCGCGAGCGTCAGAGGCTGACCTCGGCGTACAGGTCCGGGCGCGGGGCGAGCCCGACGGCCACCCGGCCGCCGGTCTCCAGCGCCCGGACTCCCGCCTCCGCGACGACGGAGGCCGCGTAGCCGTCCCAGACACTCGGGCCGGTGACCACGCCGCGCCGCGTGGCGTCGACCCAGGCCTGCACCTCGCGGTCGTAGGCGTCGGCGAAGCGGACGAGGTAGTCCTGCGCCACCTCCTCGGCGGCGCTGCCCCGGCGGGTGACCACCATGGTGTGCTCGTCGCCGATCCGGGCGCTGCCCGCCTCGCACACGGCCTCGCAGCGCACCTGGTAGCCGAAGCCGCAGTTGACGAAGACCTCCACGTCGACCAGGGCGCCGTGCTCGGTCTCGAACAGCACGAACTGCGGATCGATCAGGCCCTCGGGCGCACCCGCCGAGGACGCCGGGCGCAGCACGGTGACCGCCGTCAGCTCCTGCCCGAGCAGCCAGCGGGCCGCGTCGATCTCGTGCGCGACGGAGCTGTTGATCAGCATGGCGCTGGTGAAGTCGGGCGGTGCGGAGACGTTGCGGTGGGTGCAGTGCAGCATCAGCGGACGGCCGAGGCTGCCCCCGTCCAGCAGGGCCTTCAGCCGCCGGTACTCGGCGTCGTAGCGCCGCATGAAGCCGATCTGGGCCAGCCGGCGGCCGAGCCGCGCCTCCGCCTCCACCACCCGCAGCGCACCGGTGGAGTCCGGCACCATGGGCTTTTCGCACAGTACCGGCAGGCCGCGCCCGAAGGCCGCGAGCAGCGCCTCCTCGTGCGCGGGGCCGGGGGAGGCGATCAGCACGGCCGCCACGCCGGGCGCCTTCAGCGCGGCCACCGGGTCCGTGTGCACGGCGACGCCGTCCAGGCCGGCCACCGCCTCCTTCGCCCGCTCGCGATCGGGATCAGCCACGGCGGCCACTCTGGCGCCGCTCACCACCTCACCGAGGCGTCGTATGTGGTCGGCTCCCATGTGTCCGGCACCCAGTACGGCCACACCCAGCAGGTCACCCATGTGCGCGCTCCCTCTCGCCGACGATCACGCCGCAGCGTACGCGGCAGGGGGAGCGCTGCCTGGTGAGTGCCTTGGTGCAGCGGCCCCGGGGAATGCCTCGGTGCCGCTGCCGGCGGAGTTCCTCAGTACCGCAGCACCCCCGCGATGCCGTTCGCGTCGCCCAGCGTGCCGTCCGGGACGAAGCGCACGTCGGCGCCGGTCTCCAGACACAGCTCGACGATCTCGTCCACGATGTCGTCGCGGGAGTCCAGGTCACCGGGCTCGGCCGGGACGAGGTGGTCGCCCTGGTCGCGGACGGTCACGCGGTAGTTCTCCTCGACCGCGAGCAGCCGGACCCGGCCGTCCCGGGCGTTCTGCCACAGCTCGTCCACCCCGGCCGCGAAGGCCTTGCGCCCGCGTGCCGAGGTCAGTTCCCCGACGACGGAGGAGGTGTCCCTGCGGGCCTCCTCCTCCAGGACCGGCTTCAGGGCCTGCCACACAGCCTCCGGGCCGGCGTGGGCGAGGCCGCCGTGCGGGACCTGTACGGCGGATTTGGCGGCGCTGCCGACCTCGTCCAGCAGGGACAGGGCCGCCTGCTCGCCGGTGACGTACAGACGACGTGGCTGCTCGCGCAGCACCGTGCCCAGGGCGGTGTCCACCTCGCGCAGGAACTGACGCGTGCCCTCGTCGACATAGATGCTCGGCACGTCACCGATCTGCTCCCGGCGCTCGGCGTCGAAGTTCTCCCGGATGTGGATCAGCGGGAAGCCGCCGGAATGCTCCTCGACGACCCGGTCGTGGCCGCCGCTCCAAAGGGTCACGCGGTCGGCGGAGAGCGACAGTACCCAGAATGGCCGCTCGGCGGCCTGTGCGGAGACCAGATTGCGGGTGAGGAAGGTGTCCGAGAACACCACCCGCTCGGGGACGGTGCGGGCCAGGGACCAGACCTGGTGTTCACCCGGGGCGGCGAAGATCACCAGACCGTCCTCGGCGTGCGACAGGTCCACTTCCGTCAGTGCGCGGTCGAGCTGTGCCACGACGTCGGCGCGCCGCTCCCGGGTGATCGAGGGGTCGGAATCCAGCCGTTTCCTGGCCTCGGCCACCACGTTGCGCAGCCGAACCGGGTCCTGGCCGTTCTCGGGTTCGCGGCGGTGCGTCGGCGTCAGCACGGACACTGCCGGGTAAGGACGCGGGCGCCGCAGTTCGGCGAGGGTTGCGGGACTCAGTGCGTGCTCCATGACAGCACGATAGGGCGGATTCACCTGTCCGGCATGCGGGGTAATGGTACGATTTCAACTGTCTCTGTGTGATCAATCGAGCGCAGAGTGCAACGAGGGTCACGATGTGCACGACGTGCCGTGTCGCCGCGGCCTGTTCACGGATTCGTCACGGACCGTCAGTTCGGCCAACTCGCTTGGACACGAAGCGTTTACGTGCGTTCGACATGTCGGTCATTCGGACTGCTATGGTGCTACTCGTCGGTAGCAATCTGCTGCGGGGGGATCACTCGGTGCCATCTGACCCATGGTGCTCTGTGTAGAGGGGTCGAGTCCAACGACCCGGCAACGAGGCCGGGTTGAACCCGGCCCCGTGCGTCCGCCCGGCGCGACGCTCGAACTCCCTCTTCTTCACCACCTATCCAGACAGGTGAGACTCGTCCCATGGCAAGTTCCCTGGTCGATCCAGTGACCGCGCACGCCTCGAACCATCCGGAGCGCACCGCGTACCGCCACCTCGTCACCGGTGACTGCGACGGAGAGATCGAGGAACTCACCTACGGCCGGCTGGCCACCCGCTCCCGGGCCGTCGCCGCTGCGCTGCAGGAGCGCGGACTGGCCGGTTCGCGCGCCATGCTGCTGTACCCGCCCGGCCTGGAGTTCATCTGCGCCTACCTGGGCTGCCTGTCGGCCGGTGTGGTCGCCGTACCGGGCGTGCCCCCGCAGGGCCGCTCACAGAACCACCGAGCGCTGACCCGGATGAAGCGCCTGATGGCCGACGCCGACGCCAAGGTCATCCTGGGCGGCCGGGACGTGATCACCGCGCTCGACGGCATGGCCGGACACCTGCCCGAACTCGACGGGATCGCCCGTCTGGCCACCGAGGACATACCCGACGACGCGGCCGCCGCCTGGCGCGAACCCCAACTCACCGCGGATTCCGTGGCGTTCCTCCAGTACACCTCGGGCTCCACCTCCGCCCCGCGCGGTGTCGTGGTCACCCACGGCAACCTGCTGGACAACCAGCGGGTCATCACCGAGCGCATGGGTCACACACCCGAGGTGCTCGCCGCCCACGACCACGAACTGTTCGTCAGCTGGCTGCCGGTCTACCACGACATGGGACTCATCGGTCCCGTCCTGAACACGGTGTACCTCGGCGCCACCGCCACCCTGTTCTCGCCCCTGCACTTCCTCCAGCAGCCGGCCCGCTGGCTCACCGCCGTCAGCCGCTACCGCCCGCACACCAGCGGCGGCCCCAACTTCGGCTACGAGCTGTGCCTGAAGCACGCCGGCCCGGACCTGCTCGACGGCCTCGACCTCAGCTCGTGGAAGGTCGCCTTCAACGGGGCCGAACCGGTGCGCGCGGCCACGCTGCGCCGCTTCGCCGACACCTTCGGCCCCTCCGGGTTCCGCCGCGAGGCCCTCTACCCCTGCTACGGCCTGGCCGAGGCCACCCTGATGGTCACCGGCGGCACCGTGGACACCCCGCCGACGCTGCTCGCCGCCGCCGACGGCGCCCCGAACGCCGGCGAGGCCGACGCGGCTGCCGTCGGCTGCGGCCGGCCCGGCCCCGGCGTGACCGTGGCGATCGTCCACCCCGAGCGGCAGGAGGAGCTGCCCGAGGGCGAGATCGGCGAGATCTGGGTGGGCGGGGCGAGCGTCGCCAAGGGCTACTGGCGCAACGCCCTCGCCACGCGCGAGACGTTCCGCGCCCAACTCCCCGGCCACGAGGGCCGGTTCCTGCGCACCGGCGACCTCGGCCTCCAGCGGGACGGCGAACTCTTCGTCACCGGCCGCCTGAAGGACCTCATCGTCATCGACGGCCGCAACCACTACCCGCAGGACCTGGAGCTGACCGCCGAGCTGTCCCACCCGGCGCTGCGCCCCGGCTGCACCGCCGCGTTCTCCGTGGACACCGCGGCCGAGGGGGAACAGCCCGTCCTCGTCGCCGAGATCGCCCCGGACGACGCCGGCGAGTCCGAGAAGATCACCGATCTGATCCGCAGCACGGTCGGCGAGGCCCACGGCCTGTCCCTGCGCGACGTCGTCCTGGTGCAGCCCGGCACCATCCCCAAGACCTCCAGCGGGAAGATCCAGCGCCGCGCCACCCGGACGGCGTACCTCGACGGCACCCTCTCCGTGGTGACCGCGCCCGCTGCGGAGTGACACCGCCGCCTCCCGCGTGCCCGTCGGCGCGGGAGGCCCCTGCGGCCGTACGCCGCCTCCTTTCGCCGTACCGCGCACCTGTCGCCCGGTACGGAATCCAGCCTGAGCCCGAGTTCACGAGGACACCTGCCCAGATGCCTGCGAACGAGTCCCCGAAGCGCACCCCCGAGCCGTCCCTGACGACCTCCGAGGGCGTCCGGGCCTGGCTGGCATCGGCCGTCGCCGAGGCGGCCGGGACCGACCCGGCGGACGTCGACCCGAACCGGCCGCTCGCCGAGTTCGGCCTCGGATCACGCCAGTTGGTCACCCTGGCCGGCGAACTCGGCACGCTGACCGGCCGCCCTCTGGAACCGTCCCTGGTCTTCAACCACCCCACCATCGCCGCCGTCGCGCAGGCCGTCTTCGAACCGCAGCGGGCGAGAACGCCGTTGCCGGGTCCGGCCGTGGAGCGGACCGGCCCCGGCGACGACGTGGCGATCATCTCCATGGCCTGCCGCTTCCCCGGCGGCGCCGACGACCCCGAGGCCCTGTGGCGGCTGCTGACCACGGGCGAGGACGCCATCTCCGAGGTACCGGCGGGCCGTTGGGACACGGGTGGCCTGTACGACCCCGACCCCGAGGCGGCCGGCAAGGCCTACACCCTGCGTGGTGGCTTCCTCGACGGCGGCATCGACCGCTTCGACGCGGCCTTCTTCGGTATCTCCCCGCGCGAGGCCGCCGCCATGGATCCCCAGCAGCGGCTGCTCCTCCAGACCGCCTGGGAGGCGATCGAACGCGCCGGCATCCTCCCGGAGTCCCTGAACGGCAGCTCCACCGGTGTCTACCTCGGCCTGTACGACAGCGGCTACCTCGCCGCCGCCCCGCTCACCCAGCTCGACGGACACGTCGGCACCGGCTCGGCGGCCAGCGTGGCCTCCGGACGCATCGCCTACACCCTCGGCCTGCAGGGGCCGGCGGTGACGGTCGACACCGCCTGCTCGTCCTCGCTGGTCGCCCTGCACCTCGCGGCGCGCGCCCTGGCGAGCGGGGAGTGCGATCTCGCCCTGGCCGGCGGGGCCACCCTGCTGGTCACCCCGCGCGGGCACGTCGAGTTCAGCAGGCTGCGCGGGCTGTCCCCGTCCGGGCGGTGCAGCCCGTTCTCCGCCGACGCGGACGGCGTCGTCTGGGCCGAGGGCTGCGGTCTCGTCGTGCTCAAGCGGCTCGCGGACGCGCGCCGGGACGGCGACCGGATCCTGGCCGTCGTGAAGGGCTCGGCGATCAACCAGGACGGCCGCAGCCAGGGCCTCAGCGCCCCCAACGGCCCGGCTCAGGAACGGGTGGTGCGTGCCGCGCTGGACGCGGCCGGGCTCACCCCGCACGATCTCGACCACGTCGAAGCCCACGGCACCGGCACCCTACTCGGCGACCCCATCGAACTGCGGGCCCTGGCCAACGTTTTCGGCCCCGACCGCCCGGCCGACCACCCCCTCGGCATCGGCTCCCTGAAGTCCGCCATCGGCCACACCCAGGCGGCCGCGGGCATCGGCGGCGTCATCAAGACCGTGCTCGCACTCGGCCACGAGCACATGCCGGCCTCCCTGCACGCCGAGCGCCTCACCGACCAGATCGACTGGAGCGGCAGCGGGCTGCGCGTGCAGAGCGCCGGACAGGACTGGCCGCGCACCGCGGACAGGGTGCGCCGGGCCGGGATCAGCGCCTTCGGCATCAGCGGCACCAACGCCCACGTGGTCCTGGAGGAAGCACCGGAACCCGCCACCGCCGACACCCCCGCGCAGCAGCCCGCCCCCACGCTCTTCCCCCTCTCCGCCCGTAGCCTCCCCGCCCTGCACGGCCAGGCCGCCCGGCTGCTCGAGACCCTCGAAACACACCCGGAGCTGCCGCTCCCCGCGGTCGCCGCGACCCTCGCCCACCACCGCACCCACTTCGACCACCGGGCCGTCGTCCGGGCCTCCGACCGCACCCGGCTCCTCGACGCCCTGCGTGCCCTCGCCGGCGGACACCCCGACCCCGACCACACCACCGGCCCCCAGCGCACCGCCCCCGCCGGAAAGCTGGCCTTCGTCTTCCCCGGCCAGGGCAGCCAGTGGGCCGGCATGGCCCGCGACCTGCTGGACCGGGACCCCGTGTTCGCCGACGAGCTCGACCGCTGCGACGCGGCGCTGCGCCCGTTCACCGAGTGGTCCGTGGCAGCCGTGCTGCGCGGCGACGCAGGCGCCCCGTCCCTGGACCGCGTGGACGTCGTCCAGCCCGCCCTGTTCGCCGTGATGGTGTCGCTGGCCGCCGTGTGGCGCGCCCGGGGCGTCCGACCGGACGCCGTCATCGGGCACAGCCAGGGCGAGGTCGCCGCCGCCTGCGTCGCAGGCGCACTCAGCCTCAACGACGCGGCCGCCGTCGTCGCCCTGCGCAGCCAGGCCCTGACCGGCCTGTCCGGCACCGGCACCATGGCCGTGATCGCGCTGCCCCACGGCGAGGTCCGCGCCGAACTCGACGGATCCGTCTCGGTCGCCGCCGTCAACAGCGGCCGGGCGACCGTGGTCGCGGGCGCCGTCGAAGCGGTCGAAGCGCTGCTCGCCCGCCTCGAAGCGCGCCAGGTGTTCGTCCGCCGTCTCGACGTCGACTACGCCTCCCACAGCGCCCAGGTCGAACCGGTCCGCGAGCGGATCCTCGACGAACTCGACGGCGTGACCACCTACCCCACGGACACCGCCTGGTACTCCACGGTCACCGCCGAACCGGTCACCGAGGAACTGGAGGCCGGCTACTGGTACACCAACCTCCGCGAGACCGTCCGCTTCGCGCCCACCGTCGAGCGCATGCTCGCCGACGGCTACCGCCACTTCGTGGAACTGAGCCCCCACCCGGCCCTGCTCACCGCGCTGCGCACCGTCGGCGAGGACACCGGCCACGACCTGACCGCCGTCGGCTCGCTCGGCCGCGACGAGGACGGCCCCGCCTGCCTGGACCGGGCCGCCGCCGAACTCCACGTCCACGGACGGCGGATCGACTGGCGCCGCTCGGTTCCCGACGGCGACACGGCCGACCTGCCGACCTACGCCTGGGACGCGCAGCGCCACTGGATCGAACCGGAGACCGCCACCGGCGGCCCGGCCCTGTTCGACCGGGCCGCGCATCCGTTCCTCGGCATCCAGCTCCAGTCCGCCGACGAGACCCGCTGGACCTTCCGCAACGAGTGGTCCCCGGCCACCGCCGACTGGCTGCCCGACCACACCGTGTTCGGCCGTACCGTGGTCTCCGGCACCACCCTGATGGAGCTGTGCCGCGCCGCGCTCGCCGTGGCCCGCCCGGACGACGCGGCCGACGTCACCGACCTGCTCCTGCTCAGCCCCCTCGTCCTGCCCGGCACCGGCACGGTCGAGGTCTCCGTCGAGGTCGTCACCGGCGGTCCCGTACCCGAGATCACCGTGCACAGCCGCCCGCGCGGACAGGACGCCCCCGGCTGGACCCTGCACGCCACCGCCTGCGCGGCCGAGTCGGCCCCGCTCACCGCGGGCCGCCCCCCGGAGTGGCCCGACACCGCCGAAGAGGCCTGGACCGCGCAGACGTACGACCGCCTGTCCGGCCTCGGCCTCGGCTACGGGCCCGCCTTCCAGGGCGTACGGTCGGCGGTCACGACCGGCGACGGAGAGCTCCTCGCCCGCCTCTCCCTGCCCTCCACCGCCCGCGACACGGCCGACCCGTACCCGGTGCACCCGGCCCTGCTGGACGCCGCTCTGCACGTCACGGCCGCCTTCGGAGCGACCGGCGGACGCGCCCTGCTCCCGGTCGCCGTGGGCCGCTGCGTCCTGCCGTACGGCGGCGCGGGCGATCTGACCGCGCAGGTGCGGCGCACGAGCGAAGCCGACTCGGACCTCACCCTGGACGTCACACTGTGGGACGCCGACGGCCTGCCCGCCGGACGCCTGGAGGCCGTACGCCTGCGCGCCGCCGACCCGGCCGACCTCGACGCCGGCTCGGAGAACGCCCGGCACCTGTACGAGGTGGCCTGGACGGCCGTCACCGAGGAGCCGCCCGCCGCCGCTTCGGACCTCACCTGGGCCGTGGCCGGCGATCCGGCCGACCCGACGGCCGAGGCCGCTCTGCAGGGCCTCGCGCGTCGCGAGACGGGCGCCGACGTGGTCGTACGATTCTGGCCGCGCCCCGACGAACCGCTGTCCGGCGCACACGAGTTGGCGGCCACCGCGCTCGCCGAGCTGCAGCAGCTCCTCGCGCTCCCCGAGGACCAGGCGCCCGCCCGGACCGTGTGGGTGACCCGCGACGCGATCGCCGCGGCCGACGGCGACCCCGTCGCCGGACACGCCCAGTCGGTGCTGTGGGGGCTGGTCCGCAGCGCACGTGCCGAGCATCCGGACCTCGGACTGACGCTGCTGGACCTCGACGACGGCGACCCCGCGTCCGCGCTCAGGGCGGCAGTGGGCCTTGCCGACGAACCCGAACTCGCCCTTCGCGAAGGGACGTTGGTCGTACCCCGGCTGGTGCGCGCACGCCCCGACCGCCACGAGCAGGGTGCGGCCGACCACCTCCCCGCGGACGGGACCGTTCTGATCACCGGCGGCCTGGGCGCCGTCGGCCGGCACATCGCCCGCCTCTTCGCCCGACGAGGCGTTCCCCGACTCCTGTTGACGGCGCGCAGGGGTACCGAGGATCCCCGCGCGGCCGAGACGGTCGCCGAGCTGGCCGCGCTCGGCGCCGAGGCCGAGGTCGTCGCCTGCGAGGTCACCGACCCGGCCGCCGTCGCCGACGTACTCGCCCGCGCCGGCGAGGAGTTGCCCCTGCGCGGTGTCGTGCACTGTGCCGGGATCCTCGACGACGGGGTGGTCGCCGAGCTGACGCCCGAGCGGCTGGCGCGGGTACTGGGACCCAAGGTCGACGGAGCCCTCCACCTGCACCGGCTCACCGCCGACACCCCTCTGGACCTGTTCCTGCTGGTGTCCTCGGCCGCCGGTGTCGTGGGCAACGCGGGTCAGGGCAACTACGCGGCCGCCAACGCCTTCCTCGACCAACTCGCCCACCACCGGCGGGCTCTGGGCCTGCCCGGCAGTTCGATCTCCTTCGGTGCCTGGGCCGGTGAGGGCCTCGCCGCGGCCCACGCCGACCTGGACCGCATGGCCCGGCTCGGCCACCGGGCGCTCACCCCGGAGCAGGGCCGCGACCTCGTGGCGCTGTCCCTGCGGCGCACCGCCCCGCACCTGGTGGCCTGGGCCCTCGACCTGCCCCGCCTGCGCGCGTCGGACGCCGCCGGCACGGCCCTGTGGCGCTCGCTGCTGCCCGCGCCGCGCAGCACCGGGGGAGACGCCCTCGCCGACCGCCTGGCCCGGCTGCCCGAGCCCGAGCGGGCCGAGCGCGTCCTCGCCCTGGTCCGTGACGAGGCCTCCCGCGCCCTCGGCCTGCGCTCGGCCGAGTCCGTGCGCCCCGACCAGCCGCTGCGCGACCTCGGCATGGACTCCGTCACCGCCGTCGAACTGCGCAACCGCATCGGGGCCCGCCTGGGCACCCGCCTGCCCGCCACCCTCCTCTTCGACCACCCCACCGCCGACCGGCTCACCGGGTACCTGCTGGCCACCGTGCTGGGGCGCACGTCACGCAAGGAACAGCGGGCTCGGACGACCGCGCCCGCCGGCGACGAACCGATCGCCATCGTGGCGATGGCCTGCCGGCTGCCCGGATCGGTGAGCGACCCGGACGACCTGTGGCGGCTGGTCGCCGAAGGCCGGGACGCGGTCGGCCCGTTCCCGGCCGGACGCTGGGACGTGGAGGCGCTCTACGACCCCGACCCGGACGCCCTCGGCAAGTCCTATGCCCGCGAAGGCGGCTTCCTGGACGACATCGAGTCCTTCGACGCCGGGTTCTTCGGCATCACCCCGAAGGAGGCCGCCGCCATGGACCCCCAGCAGCGGCTGCTGCTGGAGACGGCCTGGGAGGCGCTGGAACGCGCCGGAATCGTGCCCGCCCGGCTCGCGGGCAGCACCACCGGCGTGTACGTCGGCATGTTCGGCAGCGACTACCTGGCGGGCTCCCGCCTCGACCAGCTCGACGGCTACGTCGGCACCGGCTCGGCACTCAGCGTCGCCTCCGGCCGGCTGGCGTACGCGCTCGGCCTGCACGGCCCGGCCCTGACCGTGGACACGGCCTGCTCGTCCTCCCTGGTGGCGACGCACCTGGCCGCACAGGCCCTGCGCGCCGGGGAGTGCGACCTGGCCCTGGCCGGCGGGGTGACGCTCATGGTGACCCCGCAGACCTTCGTGGAGTTCAGCCGCCTGCGCGGCCTGTCCCCGACCGGCCGCTGCCGCTCCTTCTCCGACGCCGCCGACGGCGCGATCTGGGCCGAGGGCGCGGGCATGCTCGTCCTCAAGCGGCTGAGCGACGCCGAGCGGGACGGCGACGAGGTGCTCGCCGTGCTGCGCGGCACGGCCGTCAACCAGGACGGCCGCAGCCAGGGCCTGTCCGCGCCCAACGGCCCGGCCCAGGAGCAGGTGATCCGCCGCGCCCTGGAGCTGTCCGGGCTGGCACCCGCCGACCTCGACCACATCGAGGCCCACGGGACCGGGACCACGCTCGGCGACCCGATCGAGGCCAACGCCCTGGCCGAGGTCTTCGCCGGCTCCCGCCCCCAGGACCGCCCGCTGTACCTGGGTTCGCTGAAGTCCAACATCGGCCATGCGCAGGCTGCTTCGGGTGTCGCCGGGCTGATCAAGGTCGTGCAGTCGCTACGCCACCAGACCCTGCCCCGCACCCTGCACGCCGGCACGCCGAGCCGGCACGTCGAGTGGGACGGCAGCGGGCTCCGGCTGCTCCAGGAACCGGTCGCCTGGCCGGCGACGGGGGAGCGGGTGCGGCGGGCCGGGGTCAGCGCCTTCGGCATCAGCGGCACCAACGCCCACGTCATCGTGGAGGAAGCCCCCGCCCGGCCGCGACAGGACCCGGAACTCCCGGACGGGAAGCGGCTGTTCCTGCTCTCCGGGCGCAGTGAGGCCGGGCTGCGCGGGCAGGCGGCCCGGCTCGCCCGGTACGTCACCCCCGACACCGCCCTCCCGGACGTCGCCCACACTCTGGCCAGGCACCGCAGCCACTTCGAGTGGCGCACCGCGGTCGTCGCCGGCGACCGGGACGAACTGCTCTCCTCCCTGAAGGCGCTCGGCGGCGGACGCAAGCCCGTGCCCGCGCCCCGCGAGGACCAGACCGGCAAGGTCGCCTTCGTCTTCGCCGGACACGGCGGTCAATGGACCGGCATGGGCCTGGAGTTGCTGTCCCAGTCCGAGGCCTTCCGGGCGGAGCTGACCCGCATCGACGCCGCCGTCGAGCGGCAGGCCGGCTGGTCGGTGCTCAACGTGCTGCGCGCACCCGAGGAGTTCTCCCCGCTCGACCGCACCGAATACCTCCAGCCGGTCCTGTTCGCCGTCAACGCCGCCCTGGCCGCCGCCTGGCGGGAACTCGGCGTCACCCCGGACGCGGTCGTCGGACACAGCCTGGGCGAGATCGCCGCCGCGTACAGCGCGGGCGCCCTCACGCTGGACGACGCCGTCACCGCCGTCACCGGACGGGCCGCCGCGGTCGTCCCGCTCGTCGGACAGGGCGGCATGCTCGCCGTGGAGCTGCCGCTCGGCGACGTCGAGGAGCTGCTGGAGCCCTACGCCGGCCGACTCTTCGTCGGAGCCGTCAACAGCCCCGGCGCCACCGCCGTCTCCGGCGACGCGGACGCGCTCGCCGCACTCCGTCGCCAACTGGAGGAGCGGGGTGTCCCCACGCGCGTCCTGTCGACGCCGTTCGCCTCGCACACCCCGCTCATGGAACCGCTGCGCGCGGAACTCCTCGACCGCTTCTCCGGTATACGGGGTACCCGCACACCGACCCCGCTCTACTCGTCGGTGCTCGCCGAACCGGTCACCGGGGAAGGCCTGGACGCCGCCTACTGGTTCGACAACCTGCGCCACCCGGTCCGCTTCGCCGACACCGTCCGCCGCATGCTGGACGACGGCTACCGCTACTTCGTGGAACTCAGCCCGCACCCCTCGCTCACCGCGGCGATCGAGGCCGTAGCGGCCGAGGCCGGGATCGGCGCGGTGGGCATCGGCTCACTGCTCCGCGGCCGGGACAGTCAGGACGTACTGCTCTGCAGGCTGGGGGAGTTGTACGAGGCCGGACACACGCCCGACTGGACGGCCCTTTTCCCGCACGGCCGCCGCGCCGACCTGCCGACCTACGCCTTCGCCCGCGAACGCCACTGGCTCGCCCCCGTCCAGGACACCTCCACCGGCGGCTCGCCGCTGCTCGGCACCCACGTCCAGGCCAGCGACGAACCCGGCCGGGACCTCTTCCAGAGCGAGATCGACCTGAACGACAGCCGCTTCGCCTACCTGACCGACCACCAGGTCACGGGCGAGGTGTGGCTGCCGGGCGCCGCCTTCCTGGACATGGCGCTGGAGGCCGCGACCACGCTCGCCGACGGCGACGAGGTGCAGCTGGCCGACGTCCGGTTCGTCCAGCCGCTGCGACTGGACGCCGGCCGGCCCGTACGGCTGCAACTGGTGCTGCGGCCCGCGGAGGACGGCTTCCGGGAGTTCTCCGTCGCCTCGACCGTCGCCGGTGCGCGACAGCCGCGGTGGGAGCGGCACGTGACGGGGCGCATCGCCCTCACTCCGGAGCCGGTGGCGGAGGCCGTCATGGAACTCGCCGCGCTGCGTGAGCGCTGCGCCGAGCGGGTCGACCTGCCCGCCGTCTACGCCGGTCTCGCCGCCCTCGGCATCGACTACGGCCCCGCCTTCCGGGGCCTGGCCGAGGGTCACCGGGACGGCGGAACGACAGCGGTGGCCCGCCTGGCCGCCCGGCCCGCCGCCGGTCACCTCCTGCACCCGGCCACGCTCGACGCCTCCTTCCACACGGCCGCGCTGCCCGCGGCCGCCCCGCAGGGCCGGGCGTTCGTGCCCGCCGGTGCCGGACACGTACGGTTCACCGGCCTGCGCACCGCACCCGCCTGGGTGAGCTGTGACCTGCGCGCGGTGGACGGCGACACCGCCCTACTCGACCTGCGCCTGTGGGACGACGACGGCCAACTCGTCCTCGCGGCCGACGAGTTCCGGCTCGCCGCGCTCTCCCCGCTGGACGGGGCACTCTTCGAGACGCGCTGGCAGCCCCGCCCCGCGGCACAGGAGCCGCCCGCCGGGGGCAGCTGGCTCGTCCTCGCCGACGAGACCGGGGTTGCCGACGAACTCACGTACCGGCTCGGCGACTTGGCGCCGCACGTCGTCGCCCGCCGGGGCACCGCGTACGGCGTCGAAGGCCCCGGTCGCTACGTCCTCGACCCGGCCGACCCCGCCCAGTGGGCCCGGCTCCTGGACGAGGCCTTCGCGGACGCGCCGCCCGAGCGGGTGGTCCAGCTGTCCGCGCTCGACGCCCCGCCGGTGTTCGACGGCCGCGGCGCCGAGGAGGCCGCCCGGCTCTGCTGCCTGGCCACCCTGCACCTGGTGCGGGCCCTCACCGAGCGCGAGCGGCCCAAGGGCCGGGCACCGCGCCTGTTCGTCGTCGTACGCGGCAGCCAGGCCGCCGGTGACAGCACCGAGGTGACCCAGCCGCAGCAGGCCCTCGCCTGGGGCTTCGGCCTCGCCGTGGCCCAGGAGCACCCGGAACTCGCCACCACGCTGGTCGACCTGCCCGCCGACGGCGGAGCCGAGGCGCTGTGGACCCAGTTGTGGCACGCCGACGACGAGCGCCTCGTCGCGCTGCGCGACACCGGCCGGCTCGTCCCGCGCCTGGCCCGTACCCGCCCCGACGAAGGCGGCCACCCCGAGCTGCCGGACGGCGTGCACCTGATCACCGGTGGCCTGGGCGGCCTCGGCCGTGTCGTCGCCGAACGGCTGGTGCGCCGGGGCGCCCGGCGGCTCGCCCTGCTGAGCCGCGGCACGCCCGGCACGGCCGCCACCGCCTGGATCCGGGGCCTCGAACAGCGGGGCGTCACCGTGCACCTCGTCCGCGCCGACGTCGCCGACCGCGCCGGACTCACCGCCGCCCTGGACGCCCTGCGCCACGAGGCCGGTCCGGTCGCCACCGTGGTCCACGCCGCCGGCGTCCTGGACGACGCCACCCTGGCGAACCTCACCGAGGAGCACGTCCGGCGCGTCCTCGCGCCCAAGGTGCTCGGCACCGCCCTGCTCACCGAACTGGTCCCGGAGGCCGGGAACCTGGTTCTGTTCGCCTCGGCGGCGGGTCTGCTGGGTTCGGCCGGGCAGAGCCCGTACTCGGCGGCCAACGCCTTCCTCGACGCCTGGGCGCACCACCTCTCCCGGACCGGGCGCCGGGCGCTGAGCCTGGACTGGGGTGCCTGGGCGGGCGTCGGCATGGTCGCCGAGTCCGGCACCCGGGCCGCCGAGACCAGCCGCTCCGGCCTGGTCGCCTTCTCCCCGCAGGACGGCGGCGAACTGTTCGAGCGGGTGCTGACCACCGCCCGCCGCCAGCTCGCCCCGATCGCCCTCGACTGGGAGCTGCTGGCCCTCGACCCGGACGCGGTACGCAGCCGCCCGCTGCTCGCCGACCTGGTGTCCGCCCCGGCCGGTGGCAAAGACACCGACGACCTGGTCAACAAGGTGTTCGCGGCCGCCCCCGGGCAGGAGCGCGCCGAGTGGCTCGAGACCTACGTACGGGCCCGGGTCGGCGAGGTCTCCGGCGGTGCGGTGGACGTGTTCGCCACCACGGCCCTGAAGGAGCTGGGCCTGGACTCGCTGATGCTGGTCCGGCTGCGCAACGCGTTCGCCCGTGAGCTGGGCGTCGAGCTCCCGGCCGCCGACGTGTTCTCCGCCGCCGACATCCGCGGCCTCGCCCGCACCCTCGGCGAGGCACTGCCCGAGCGGGCCGTCCCTGCCGAGCGGGCCGCCTCCGCCGAGGGGGCCGACAGCTCACCCGCGCAGGACGTGCCCGAGACCGAACTGCGGCCCGCGACCCGGGATGTCGTACGGCTCCTGCGCAGCGCGCAGCCGGACATGCCCGACGCGGCCCACGGCGTCGGCCTGGCCGTACGGCTCACCACACCGACCACCCGGGAAGCCCTCACCGGCATCCTGGACCGGCTCGCCGCCCGCCACGCCGCCCTGCGCACCGCCGTCGTGACCGGCGGTGAGGGCGGCCGGCAGCTGCGGGTGGACCGTCAGCCGCCCACGCCGCTCCTGCGGTGGACCGAGGCCACGGAGGTGGACGCGGCCGAGCGGCTGCGGCTGCTCCTCGAGCCGCCGTTCGACCTGGCCGTTCCGCCGCTGTGGCGGTTCGAACTCGCCGACGGCGGCCCGCAGGGCCAGATCCTCGTGTTCGGCGCCCATCACGCGGTCAGCGACCTGCAGTCCCTGCTCCTCGTGGCCGCGGAGGTCGACGCCGAGCTCTCCGGCACCCCGCTGGACGGCACCGTCACCAACCGGGACATTGACCTGCTGATCGAGGCCCAGCGAGGCGGCGGCGACGGCCCCGGCGAGGACTGGCGCGCGGCCTTCGAGGGCAGCGAACGGCTCGACCTGACTCTGGCCCGGCCGCGCCCGGAGACCCGCTCCTACCGGTCCGGCAGCGTCACCGTGACCGTCCCAGACGGTCTCATGGAGCGGATCTCGGCCGCCGCGAGCGCCCTGACCGTCACCCCCGCCGCGTTCTGCCTCGGCACCCTCACCGTGCTGCTGGCCAGGAAGCGGGAGCGGGAGCGGTTCGCGCTCGCCGTGCCCGTGGACACCCGCATCCACGCCGAGGCGTACGGCGCGGTGGGCTTCTTCGGTGTCCCCGTGCCCTTCCCCGCCCAGGCGGCCGCGGGAGAGCGGGTCTCGGACGTGCTGGTCCGCACCGACCAGCGCCTGCAGCGGATCCTGGCGAAGGGCGCCATGTTCTCCGACGTCCTCGCCACGCTCGCCCGGCAGGGCCTGCACCGCGCCAACGCACCGCTCGTCGAGGTCTACTTCAACTACGTCCGCTTCTCGGGCCGGTTGACCAACCTCGAAGTGCTGCCCGCCGGCGTCGGCCACACCGACCTCGACCTGATGATCACCATGACCCCGGACACGGGCACCGTCCGCCTCGACCACAACCTCGACATCCTGGACGCGGACACCGCGACCGAACTCGGCGAGGAGTTCCTGAAGGTGCTCGCGGAGACCGCCGAGGACGCGACCGAGGTCGTACGCGAGAGCGCGACGGCCGTTCGGCCGACGCCGGTCGAGGGACCGCGTCTCGCCCTCGCCGCCACCTTCGCCCTCGGCAACCTGCCCCTGATGTGCGAGACGGCGCTGGAGGACGAGCGGGCGACGGTCGCCGAAGCGCCGTACCACCAGGTGCTCGCCGCCCTCCAGGACCCGTCCGGCGTCCTCGCCGACCCGGCCACCACAGTGGGCGTCGTCCTGCTGCGGGCCACCGACCTGGAGCGGTTCGGACCGGTGGACGACACGGTCCTCGCCGAACTGCGCGGCGCCTACCCGGCCGCGCTGAAGTCCCTCGCCGAACGCACCCGCAGGCCGCTCGTCGTCGGCGTCCTGCCGACCGCCCGGGCCGATGACCGCCTCCTCGACTGGGAGCGCGGGATCGCCGCCGACCTGGCCGAACTGCCCGGCATCGCGGTGCTCGGCCCCGACGAGTGGACCCGGCACCACACCGTCGAGGACCGCTTCGACCAGCGCACCGAGCGCCTCGCCCACCTGCCCTTCACCCCGGCCTTCCAGGCAGCCGTGGCGCTGCGTCTGGCCGAGGTGGTACGGGCCGTACGGCGGCCCGCACCCAAGGTGATCGCCGTCGACGGCGACGAGACCCTGTGGGGCGGAGTGGCGGGCGAGGCAGGTCCCGAGGCGGTCGACCTCACCGGCCCCCGCGCCCGGCTCGCCCGCAGGCTGCTGCGGTGGCGGGAAGCGGGCGCGCTGCTGGCGCTGGTCAGCAACAACGACGAGGCCACGGTCCGGGCCGTCCTCGACCGGCCCGACAGCCTGCTGAAAGCCGAGCACTTCAGTGTGGTCTCCGCCGCCTGGAACCCCAAGCCGGACCGCCTCGCCGAGGCGGCCCGCACCCTCAACCTCGGCCTGGACAGCTTCCTGTTCCTCGACGACAACCCGGCCGAGATCGCCAGGATGCGCGCGGCGCACCCGCAGACGCTGTCCGTGACCTGCCCGCCGGCCGCCGAACTCGACGCGTTCGTGGACCGGTTGTGGCCCCTCGTCCCGGTCGCGGCGACCGCCGAGGACGCCCTGCGGGCCCGGTTCTACGCACAGGAGCGCGAGCGGGACGCCGTCCGCGAGGGCGCCGGGTTCGAGGAGTTCCTCGCCCAGCTGAACCTCGAGGTCGGCATCCGCGAGCTGGCGGACGTGGACGTCGAGCGGGGCGAACAACTCGTCCGCCGCACGAACCAGTTCACCCTGCGCGCCCGGTCCGCCGACGGCGGCGACCTCGCCCGGTGGCGCGAACAGGGCGAGGTGTGGACGGCGGCGGCCCGGGACCGGTTCGGCGACTACGGTCAGATCGCGCTGCTCGCGGTCCACGCAGACGGGGACCAACTCGACGTGCTCGCCTGGCTGATGAGCTGCCGCGCCCTTGGCCGGGGCGTCGAGGAACGGCTGCTCGGCTGGCTCGCCGACCGGGCCGAACAGCTGGGCTGCACCAAGGTCCGGCTCGCCGCGGAGCGCACCCCGCGCAACGCCCCCGCCCGCCGGCTGCTGGCCGCGCTCGGCGGCGGCGACCCGGACGACGAACGGCTGGACGTCGTGACCACACCCGAACACCTGCGGGCCTTCCGCTCCTGGGAGCAGCGGTGAAGAACAAGACCGAGCACAACGCGAAGGGCTCTCATGCGTGACGTGAACGAGGAGTCGGCCTACGCCGGCCGGCGGGCGACCGCCGAGTCGATCGAACGAGGCGGCAGCGGACTGGGCGTGGCCGACCTGCTGGCCAAGGTACGGGCGGCGAGCACCGAGCCCGAGCCCGCCCCGGCCCCGGCGCCCGACCTGGCGAGCCTGACGGCCACCATCGCCGCCGCGGCCGGCCGCCACGTGCCCTCCGGCCGACTGGCGCCCGACGCCGACTTCTTCGACGCGGGCGGCACGTCCGTCGACGCGGTGGAACTGGCCTCCGAACTGGAGACCGAGCTGGGCATCGAGATCGACCTCGACGAGGTCTTCGCTGACGCCCGCCCGGCGAGCCTGGCCCGAAGGTGGCTACTGCTGCTCGGAGCGCCGACGCCACCGCCGCCCTCGGCGGCTCCTCCCACCACGGCAACGGGTATCTCCGCACCCGTGGCGCCCTCGGCCGCGCCGGTGGCTTACGGTGCATCGGGGGTCTTCGGGGACGCGGGCTCCTCGGCCGCGCCGCCACCCCTGGCTGCCGCACCCTCGGCCGCGCCGATGCCTTTCTCCACACCGGGGGTAACCCGGACCCCGGCCTTCTCGGCTTCGCCGCCGCCCGTCGCCGCCGCACCAGGGCTCTCTCAGAACACGGCCTCCTCGGCCGCGCCGGCTCCTCTCACCCCCTTCGCATCCCCGGCGCCCGCCCCCGGCACCCTTCCCGTCCCCTCCCCCCGCACCCCACCCGCCGTACCCGCCACCCCCTACCGACCCGACGCCCCCCACTCCCGCGCCCGCCAGGAAGACCTCGACCAGATCCTGGCCGACCTCGCCCTCGCCGACCGGCTGCCCTTCGCCGACGTACCCGAGCCCCTGGCGCCGCGCCGGATTCTGCTGACCGGCGCGACCGGGTTCCTCGGCAGCCATATGCTGCTCGACCTGCTGCGGCACAGTGACGCCCACGTGTACTGCCTGGTCCGTGCGGCCGACGAGGCGGCCGCGACCGTGCGGCTCGGCGCGCAGCTGCGCAGCTACAAGCTGCCGTGGTCCTCGGAGATACGCCGGCGCATCACCGTGCTGCCCGGCGACATCCGCAGCCCGCGTCTCGGCCTCACCGACGAGCAGTGGCACACCCTCGCGTACGAACTCGACAGCATCGTCGGTGTGGCGGCCGCCGTGGACTTCCTGCGCGGCTACCAGTCGTTGAGAAGCAGCAACGTCCTCGGTGCGCTCACCCTCGCCGAACTCGCCGCGACCGGCCGGCCCAAGCCGCTGCACCACATCTCGTCCATCGCCGTGTTCAACGAGGTCGGCATCACGTCCATGGGGGAGGACGACCCTCTCGCCCACGCCGACCGGCTCATCTCCGGCTACGACCAGTCCAAGTGGGCCGCCGAGGTCGCACTGCGCCGTGCACGCGACCACGGACTCGTCGTCACCGCGCTCCGCCCGGGCGGCATCGGCGGCCACACGAAGACCGGCGCGTACAACCCGCTGGACCTCAGCAGCGGTCTGATCTCCGCTTTCGGCCGCTTCCGCACCGTACCGGCGTTCCGCTACCTCAACGCGGCCCCCGTCGACTGGGTCAGCCGGGTCGCGGTCGCCGCGATCTGCGAGCCCGACGCGTGGGGCTTCGACTACAACCTCACCGGCGTGCCCAACACCCTGGACGACGTCGTACGGGACATGGCCCTGGGCGGCATGCACGTCCGCGTCCAGGACTGGGACGAGTGGCGCACCGACACGCTCGCCCGCCTGCAGGCCGAGCCCGTGCCTGAACTCTCCTTCCTCGCTCGGGTGTTGCAGAGCCCCACCGCGCTGAAGCTGTGCGAGGCCACGCTGCAGGGACCCGCCGCCGACGCCGACCGTACCGACGCCCTGGTCGCCGCCCTCGGCCTCACACCCGCCGCCCGGTACGACGCCCAGGCCCAGCTGAAGACCTTCGAGAAGCTCGCCGACGACGGCCTCGCCCGCCTCCCGCACAAGGACGACCAGCCCTACCTCTGGTTCGCCGAGACGACCGAGGGCACCGTCGGCCCGGTCGGAGCCGCCGCCGAGACCCCCTGCTCGATGGCGCTCACCCTGTCCATCGCCAGCATGTACCAGCTGGTCAAGGAGCGCCGGGTGGACGTCACGGGCGAGGTGACCTGCCCGGCGGTCCACCCCGAGCCGCTCACCGTGGAGCGCGGCGACGTCTGGGTCCGCCCCGAGGAGGGCATCCCGCTCCAGCACGGACTCCGCCACCAACTCCTGCGCTACCGGCTGAGGTTGCGCGACGCGGACGGCGGACTGTGGTGGCTGGAGGGCCGCAAGTACGCGCGGGCCCGCCGGGACCTGTGGCGGCAGACCCGCGCGCTCACCGTGGAGATCGGCCGCGAGGGCGAGGCCGCGAGTCTGCTGGGTGAGGTCGTCGTACCCGCGGACTCCTACGTCCGTGACCAGATCGACGGCATCAAGGTGGACCCGCGCCTGACCGGTCAGGAGAAGCGGGCCGCCAAGCTGACCTGGCTCGCCTGGTTCGGCCTGGAGATGGGCCGCGGCCTGCTCGCCCCGTTCGCCCGGGCCGCCGCGGACCTTCTCGACCTGCGCCGCACTCCCACCCTCACGGAGCACCACCGATGATCTTCAGGACCACCCCCTCCCGGACCCGGCCGGCGCTCCGCAGGGTCCGCACCACCGCGGCCCTGCGTCCCCTGCGCCACCGCCTCGACCCGGCCCGCGTCGAGGAGATCCCGTTCCGCACGAGCGACGGCGTCCGCCTCGGCCTGACCCGCGTCGACACCGGGGACACCGGCCGGCCCGCCGTGCTGCTCCTGCACGGGCACACCGCCTCCGCCGACATGTTCCTGCTGCCGGAGACCCGCAACCTCGTGGACGTCCTCCTCGACGACGGCTACGAACCCTGGCTGCTGGACTGGCGGGGCAGCTGCCGGCTGCCGTACAACGAGACCGGCCGGCGTTACACCTACGACGACGTGGCGCTGTACGACATCCCCGAGGCCGTCGCCCACATCCGCGGGCGCATCGGCGAGCGCCCGCTGTTCGTGGTCGCGCACTGCATCGGCTCGCTCACCCTGTCGCTGAGCATGACGGCCGGGCTGGTGCCGGGGCTGGCGGGGGTGGTCTCGCAAGGAGTCTTCCTGACGCCCAGGCTGGCGGGGCGGACGTCACTGCGGATGTCCGTGGCGGGGGAGTTGCTGAAGACCCGGATCGACCACATCCCGGTCGACTTCCGCAAGGTGGGCCTGTGGTCGAAGTACACCCCGCTGTTCGCCCTGGCCGCCCGCAAGGCGAGCTGCCCCGATCCGACCTGTCAGATCCTGCACCATTCGGCCTGGGGTACGGGCGCCTCGCTCTTCGTCCACGAGAACCTGGCCGAGGCCACCCACGACCGGCTCGCCGAGCTGCTCGGCCCCGCCCCGCTGTGGATCCTGCCCCACCTGCGCCGGATCGAGTTGGCCCGCAGCGTGGTCCGCTGGCACGACACCGACCACCGCTACCGGGCGCTGCCGCAGAACGCCCTCGACATGGCCGCCCGCATCGACGCCCCCGTCCTGCTGCTCTCGGGCAGCGAGAACGGGCTTTGGCTGGACTCGCAGCGGCTCTGCCACGAGGTGCTGGCCCGCCGGCAGCCGCAGCTGGACGTCTCCTACACCGAGATCCCGGGCTACGGTCACCTGGACACTTTCCTCGGCCGGGGCGCCGCCCTCGACGTCTTCGGGCACATCCTCGAATTCCTCGGGGAACGCCGGTGACGGCGGGCCGCACGGCCGGTTACCGTACCGGGCAGTAACCGCAGCGCACCCAGGAGGCCCCCATGCCGCAGCTCGACGTCGACGGAGCCGTACTGACGTACGACGACGAGGGCCCCCGTGACGGCGCGGACGTGCCCGTGGTGTTCGTGCACGGCTGGACCGCGAACCGGCACCGCTGGGACCACCAGCTGGCGCACTTCTCCGCCGGCCGCCGGGTGATCCGGCTGGACCTGCGCGGGCACGGCGAGAGCACGGGGGCCGGGGTGCGCACGATCGCGGAGCTGGCGAAGGATGTCCTCGCCCTCCTCGACCACCTGGAGGTGGAGCGGTTCGTGCTGGTCGGCCACTCGATGGGCGGGATGATCTCCCAGACGATCGCGCTCTCCCACGCCGACCGGGTGGAGCGGATGGTGCTGGTCAACTCCATCGGCCGGATGACCTACAGCCGCGGCCGGGGCCTGCTCATGGCCGCGTCCACGATGGTGCCGTACAAGCTGTTCGTCGCGACCAACATCCAGCGGGCCTTCGCCCCGGGGTACCCGCGCGAGGAGATCCGGGAGTACATCCGGTCCTCCGCCGACACCCCGCGCGAGGTCGTCATGACCCTGTACGGCGCCATGCGGGCCTTCGACCTCCTCGACCGGGCCGGCGAGATCGCCACGCCCACCCTGATGGTGCACGGCTACCACGACGTCCAGCTGCCCGTGCGGCAGATGCTCCGGATGGCGAAGGCCTACCCGAACGCGGTCGTGCGCATCATCGACGCGGGCCATGAGCTGCCCGTCGAGAAGCCGGCCGAACTCACCGCGGCGCTTGACTGGTTTCTGACTGCGAAGGCCTAGCGGGAAAGCCGCTTGGCGAAGTTTTTGCCCGTGGCCGGTTCCTGTCGCGCCGGCCCGGTGCCACGGCGGTTCTTCGATTTCGCGCGGGCAAAACGCGGCCGAAACCCTGAGGGGGTGTGTGCCGTCCGTGTTGCGCCCGCGTTGACCGCCGCGAGCGCCTGACGGAGGCTCATCGTATAGGTGCTCGATACAACTGGTTCGGCGGTCGTCTTCTGCTCCACCCCGGAAATCGCAGGTGGGCGAGGGGACGGCCGTGGGCCGGAGGCAGGAGATAGCGCATGTGCGGCATCACCGGATGGGTCTCCTTCGACCGTGACCTGACCACCGAGTCCACCGCGTTGCATGCGATGACCGAGACGATGGCCTGCCGTGGCCCGGACGACCGGGGCGCCTGGGCCGAGGGCCCCGCCGCCCTCGGCCACCGCCGCCTCGCGATCATCGACCTGCCCGGCGGCCGCCAGCCGATGTCCGTCCGCACACCCGAGGGAGCCGTCGCCCTCGTCTACTCCGGAGAGACGTACAACTTCATTGAGCTCCGCCGCGAGCTGACGGACCGCGGCCACCGGTTCACGACCGACTCCGACACCGAGGTCGTCCTCCACGGCTACCTCGAATGGGGCGACGCCGTCGCCGAGCGACTGAACGGCATGTACGCCTTCGCCGTGTGGGACGCCCGCCACGACCGGCTGGTCATGATCCGCGACCGCATGGGCATCAAGCCCTTCTACTACCACCCGACCCCGGACGGCGTCCTGTTCGGCTCCGAGCCCAAGGCGATCCTCGCCAACCCGCTCGCCCGGCCCCGCGTCGCCCTGGACGGCCTGCGTGAGCTGTTCACCATGGTCAAGACCCCGGGACACGCGGTCTGGGACGGCATGCGCGAGGTCGAACCCGGCACCGTCGTCACCGTCGAGCGCACGGGGCTGCGCACCCGCGTCTACTGGCGGCTGGAGACCCGCCCGCACACCGACGACCGGGACACCACCATCGACACGGTGCGCTCGCTCCTCGACGACATCGTGCGCCGCCAGCTGGTCGCCGACGTCCCGCGCTGCACCCTGCTCTCCGGGGGACTCGACTCCTCCGCAATGACCGCGCTCGCCGCCCGGCAGCTCGCCGAGCACGGCGAGAAGGTCCGCAGCTTCTCCGTCGACTTCGTCGGCCAGACCGACAACTTCGTCGCCGACGAGCTGCGCGGCACCCCGGACACCCCCTTCGTGCACGACGTGGCCCGGCTCGCCCGCACCGACCATCAGGACATCGTCCTGGACGCCCAGTCCCTCGCCGACCCGGGCGTGCGGGAGAAGGTGATCCGCGCCCGCGACCTGCCGGCCGGCTTCGGCGACATGGACACCTCGCTGCTGCTGCTCTTCCGCGCCATTCGCGACCAGTCCACGGTCGCCCTGTCCGGCGAGTCCGCGGACGAGGTCTTCGGCGGCTACCTGCAGTTCTTCGACGAGGAGGCCCGCCGCGCCGAGACCTTCCCCTGGCTGGTGCACTTCGGCCGCCACTTCGGCGACGACACCGACATCCTGCGCGCCGACCTGGCCAAGACCCTGGATCTGGAGGGATACATCGCCGACGGCTACCGCACCGCCGTCGCCGACATCCACCGCCTGGACGGCGAGAGCGACTTCGAGTACCGGATGCGGCAGATCTGCCACCTGCACCTGACCCGCTTCGTCCGCGCCCTGCTCGACCGCAAGGACCGCATGAGCATGGCCGTCGGTCTGGAGGTCCGGGTGCCGTTCTGCGACCACCGGCTCGTCGAGTACGTCTACAACACGCCCTGGTCGCTGAAGTCCTTCGACGGCCGCGAGAAGAGCCTGCTCAGGGAGGCCGCCGCGGACCTCCTGCCGCGGTCGGTGTACGAGCGGGTCAAGAGCCCGTACCCGTCCACCCAGGACCCGCGGTACGCCCGCGCCCTGCAGGACCAGGTCAAGGACCTCCTCGCCCGGCCCTCCCACCCCGTCTTCGACCTGGTCGACCGGGAGCGGGTCCGGCAGGCCGCAGAACGAGACACCCCGGTCAGCACCCAGGTGGCCCGCCGCGGCCTTGAGCTCGCCCTGGACCTCGCCCAGTGGCTGGACCTCTACAACCCGGAACTGACACTCGGCTGAGGCCCCGACGCCGGGTCCGAGGCTCCCCGCACGAGGCTGAGGGCCCGGTCCGCGGCTCCTCGGAGCCGACCCTCAGCCGAGGCCGAGCGCCCGGTCCGCGGCCGTCGCCGTCGGCTGCCACCAGGTCGTCACCGGCTCCCACACCCGGACCTCGCTCCCGGTGCCGAGCTGCGTGGCGGTGAAGGCGCGGCCCCACTGGGAGGCCGACGCGGCCACCGTGATCGCGTTCACCCGGCGGGCCTCGGGGTCCGCCGGGTCGGCGATAGTGCGTACGGCCGCGTAGGCGGTCTTTCCGGCCGCGAGCCGGTACGTGCCCCCACCGCCCTCCGGCACGGGCAGCGCGGCCCCGTCCAGGTCACCGAAAGTGACCGTGGGCACGCGGTCGACGACACAGGCCCGGGCGCTGCGGTTGGTCACGCTGACCCGCACCACGGCGGGATCGCCGGACGCGGCCTTCGCCCGCAGGCGCAGCGCCGTCTCCGCGCAGCGGGCGGGTCGGGCGTGTCCTGCGGCCGCCTGGCTCGGCGGCGCGGTGAGCAGGAGGGCCGCCGCGGCGGCGGAGACGGCGGGTACGGCGATGGCGGCGCGGATACGCATGGCGGGTTCCCCCTGTCGTGGTCACGTACGGGTACGGCGGGCCGAGGCGCGCCGCCCGGTGTGACGTCCGGGCCGGCCGGGGGGTTGTGCCGGAATCGCGCCTGTCACCCGGTTGCGCTGCTCCTGTCGTCAATGGGCGGTTTTCGCGGTGGAGCTCCAGGCGGTCCCGTCCGCGGGGCAGGAGCTGCCGCTCGGTGGCAGGGTGCCGTACAGCAGGAAGTCGTTGACCTTGCGGTGCACGCACGTGGACGACGAGTAGCCGGTGTGTCCGTCGCCCTTGTTGTCGAGCACCACGGCGGCGGAGCCGAGCCGCCGGGCCGTCTCCTCGGTCCAGCGGTACGGGGTCGCCGGGTCGCCGCGTGTGCCGACCAGCAGCATCTTGGCCGAGTGGAGCTTCTTGACCTGGTCGCGGATGAAGTTCGTGCCCTTGGGGCGGCCGTAGCACATCAGCAGCTGGGTGAGGCGGAAGCGGCCGAAGACCGGTGAGGCCTTGTCGTAGGCGGCCCGGAGATCCTTCAGGTCCCTGGTGATCTGCGCTTCGCTGGGCCGGTCGGGGTCGTCCGCGCAGTTGATGGCCATCAGCGCGGCCGCCAGGTTGTCCGCCGGGACGTCCTGGGTGTCCACGAGCCCGCCGTCCCGCCTCGCGCCGTCCTGGCCCTTCCCCTGGCCGCCCTGCCGGACGGGCACGGCGAATCCGCCGCCGGAGGTGAGGCTGAGCAGCCGCCGCGTGTCACCGTCCTCGACCAGCGAGACGAGCGCACGCTCCAGGGAGGGCCACAGCTCCTTGCTGTACAGGGCCTGCCCGATGGCGCCCACCAGGTCCTGGCCGGAGAACGTGCCGCCGAAGTCCGTGGGCACCGGGTTCTCGTCGAGCGAGCGCACCAGCTGGACGACCTGGTCCCCGGCCATGCGCCGGTCCTGTCCGAACGGGCACGCGATGTCCGTCGTGCACCAGTCCAGGAAGTCGTCGAGTGCGGTCTGCTGTCCCTCGGCGCCCGCCAGGCCCTGCTCGGACAGCGGCTCGGTCAGGGTGTCCACACCGTCCAGGGCGATCCGGCCGACCTTGTGCGGGAACTGCGCCGCGTACACCGCGCCGAGCCGGGTGCCGTAGGAGAAGCCCAGGTAGTTGAGCTTCTTGTCGCCGAGGGCCTGGCGGATGACGTCCAGGTCCCGGGCGGCGTTCACGGTGCCTATGTGCCGCAGCACCGGGCCGGAATGCCTGGCGCACTGGTCGGCGGCCCGCCGCAGCTTCTGCAGCAGGGCCTGGGGATGGCTGATGTCGGCGTTCTGGCCCATCGCCGCCGAGGCCTCCTCGGTGCCCTGGCCGCAGCTGATGGGGGAGGACCGGCCGACGCCACGCGGGTCGAAGGTGACCACGTCGTAGCCGTTGGTCAGCTCCATGAACTCCTTGCCGCCCCCGGTGAGTTCGGGGACTCCCGCGCCGCCTGGCCCGCCGAAGTTCAGCAGCACCGAGCCCCGCGACCTACCGGTGGCCCGGTAGCGGGCCAGCGCCAGGTCGAGGGTGCCCCCGTCCGGGTGTGCGTAGTCGAGCGGGACGGTCACCTTCGCGCACTGGAGGTCCTTCGGCACGTCCGGGCCCTCGCAGGCCGCCCAGGACGGCTTCTGCCGGTAGAAGCGGGACAGGTCCGGCTGTGGCCGGTCGGCGGCCGCCGCCGCGGGCAGCCCGGACCCGAGCAGCGCCAGGGTGAGGGCTCCGGCGCCCGCGCAGCGCCGCACGGCGGGCCGTGTGGACAGCTTGACCAGCATCGATCGCCTCCCGGGGCGCACCCGCCGCGGACCGGGGCCGCGCCCTCGCTCACCATAAGCGGGCCTTGTGCGGGCCGCCTCCGGGCGAGCCGGACCGGGTCCGATGATCTATCCTTCGTGGCTTCCGCCATGATCAATGATCTTTCGATTACTTTGCATGCGGTTCGACTGAACATGTCACTCGACGGGGTGAAAGGCCGATAAGCCATAACTCGGATGGTTCGCCTGCGTTCTCTGGGGTGCGGGTGAGTGCCCGCGACGAAGTCTGGAAGGCAGGGAAACCTATGAGACGGGCTACCCGAAACGGTGTGATCGCCGTCGTCGCAGCATCCGGCGCGATGGCCGTGGCGATGCCGGTGTCCGCCGCCTTCGCCGTCGACGGGGCCACCGCCGACGGCTCGGCGGCCGGTTCGCCCGGAGTGCTCTCCGGCAACACCGTCCAGCTCCCGGTGCACGTCCCGGTGAACGTGTGCGGCAACACCGTGAACGTGGTGGGACTGCTCAACCCCGCCGCCGGCAACGCCTGCGCGAACGGCGGCGGTAACGGCGAGGGCGCCTCGTCGACGTCCGGCGGCGCCTCGGCGCAGGGCGGCACGAAGGACTCGCCCGGTGTGCTCTCCGGCAACGACGTCCAGCTCCCCGTCCACCTGCCGGTGAACGTCAGCGGCAACTCCGTCGACGTCGTCGGAGTGGGCAACCCGGCCACGGGCAACCACTCCGCCAACACGCACCACCCGGCGCCGACCCCGACGCCGCCGGTCCCCACCAAGTCCCACCCGCGCACCCCGCGCCCCGCCCCGCAGCCGCCCGGGGCCACCCTGGCCCACACCGGAAGCGACCTGACGGCCCCCGCGGTCGCCGGCAGCGCCGCCCTGCTGCTCACCGGTGCGACCCTGTACCGCCGCTTCCGCCCCGGCCGAGACCGCTGACCCCTCACGGAGTGGCCCCGCCGGACGCCGGCCCGGTGGGGCCGTCGGCCTGGGCCGGTCCGGGTCACGCCCGGCGCGCCTTTCCAACTCGGCCCGCAGTCGTGCGCTTTGACCTCCGCAACGGCCGAACCGTGCGTGGCGCGGCCCGCGTTGATCCGCAAGGATGCTGCGGGCGCGGTCGCCGTGCCGCGCCGTCCAGCACGTTCGACCCCACGGAATGGAGCGCACCGATGACCTCTCCGGCCCCCCAGGACCTCGTCGTCACGCAGGCCACCCTCGCCGACTGGCCGGTGATCAGCGGATGGGCGGCGGCGGAGGGGTGGAACCCCGGGCTGTCGGACGGTCCGGCCTTCTTCGCCCAGGATCCGGACGGGTTCTTCCTCGGCCGGATCGGCGGGGAGCCGGTGTCGGCCATCTCCGTCGTGAACCACGGCTCCGAGTACGCATTCCTCGGCTGCTACCTCGTCCGTCCGGACCTGCGCGGCCACGGCCACGGCCTCACCACCTGGAAGACCGCCCTGGCCCACGCCGGAAACCGCACCGTCGGCCTGGACGGAGTCGTCGCCCAGCAGGACAACTACCGTCAGTCCGGCTTCGAACTCGCCTACCGCACCGTCCGCTTCACCGGCACCGCCCCGCAGAGCCGGATGCCCGAGGGAGTCCGTCCCGCCGGGCCCGCCGACCTGGCCGCCGTCACCGCCTACGACAGCGCCTGCTCCCCGGCCGACCGCCCGCGCTTCCTCGCCGAGTGGCTCACCGGCCCCGGTCACCGCGCGTTCGTCCGCCACGACGCCGACCGCCTCACCGGCTACGGCGTGATCCGGCCCGGCCACGACAGCCTGCGCATCGGCCCGCTCTTCGCCGACACCGCCGACGACGCCCGCGCCCTGTTCGCCGCGCTCACCGCCGAGGCCGCGGGCCGCGAGGTCGCGATCGACGTCCCCGAACCGAACACGGCCGGCGTCGCGCTGGCCCAGGAGGCCGGCTTCAGTGCCTCGTTCGAGACCGCCCGGATGTACACCGGGCCGGTCCGCGAGCACGCCCGGGAGCGGATCTTCGGCGTCACCACGCTCGAACTCGGCTGAGGCGGCCGGCGCCGGTCAACAGCGGTGGGCGTGAAGCGCCGGTCAGCGGCTGTCCGCATGGCAGCGGCGGTGGAGGTCCCGTACCTCCTCGACCAGCTCGGGCACCGGCCCCTCGACGGCCACGCCGGGGGCCACCTCGCCCGGGCAGCGCCCGCACCGGAGCTGCGGGCACGCGCAACTCGACGAGCCAGGGCCCAAGTTGATGGAACGAGGTGACGTACACGATGCGGCCGAGCCCGACCCAGGCGTGCGCGACCGCGCACATCGGGCAGTGCCCGCCCGGGGTGTAGACGGTGGCGGCGGCCCGCTCGGCGGGCGCGAGGTGGGCGGCCGACCAGCGGGCCGGCTCGAACTCCGGATGCCGGGTGCGGTCCCCGGAGGCCACCGGGTGCGGTCCTCGGCTGACCGCCTACCCGTCCGTGGTACGGCCGGAGGTCAATTCCGTTGCCCTGCCGGGGCGCTGATGCTGGAGTGAAGCCATGGATCACAGCACGGTGCTCGCCCTGTACGACCGGGACATGCGCGAGGGCGCACGCCCCGACGGGCCCGGCGCCCGGATCGAGCGGACCGGCCCGGTCGTCCGCCAGATCGCCGACGCGCAGGGCTGGAACGGCGTGCTGTGGTCTGCCTTGGACGAGGGGAGCGCGGACCGGGCGATCGGCGAACAGATCGCGTACTTCACCGGTCTCGGCCGCGACTTCGAGTGGAAGCTCTACGGCCACGACCGGCCGGTTGACCTCGGCCCCCGGCTCACCGCCGCCGGATTTCGCGCGGAGCCCGAGGAGACGCTCCTGATCGGCGAGGCCGCCCGGCTCGCCCTGGACGCCTCGCCGCCCGAAGGGATCCGCTTCGTCCAGGCCACCGATCCGGCCGGCATCGACCTCGTCGTGGACGTGCACGAGAAGGCTTTCGGCACCGACGGCACCCGGCTGCGTCACCGGCTGCTCGCCCGGCTGTCCGCCGACCCCGGCACGGTCGTCGCCGTGGTCGCGCTCGCCGGGGACGAGCCGGTCAGCGCCGCCCGCATGGAGCTGGTCCCCGGCACCCGCTTCGCCGGACTGTGGGGCGGCGGCACCGTCGAGGCCTGGCGGGGCCGGGGTATCTACCGTGCCCTGGTCGCCCACCGCGCCCGCGTCGCCGCCGCCCACGGCTACCACTACCTCCAGGTCGACGCCTCGGACATGAGCCGCCCGATCCTGGAACGCCTCGGCTTCCACGCGGTGAGCACCACGACTCCCTATCTGTACGGGAGTTGACGCTCCCTCAGCGCCGGGCCTGCGCCCGGTCCAGCGCGGCGACGCCCACGGCCGCGAGGGTGATCTGGATGAACCACTCGATCCAGTCGGGCCCCTTGGTGTCCGCGACCCCGAACCCGGCGGCGATCGCCGAGCCCAGCAGCGCCGCCACGATGCCGACCACGATGGTCCACAGGATGCCGATGTGCTGCCGTCCGGGCACGACCAGCCGGCCCAGCACGCCGATGACGAGCCCGATGACGAGGGCGCTGATGAGTCCTGAAATCTCCATGTCCACCCCTCTTCGTAGCGTTCCCCGCTGAAGTTCCATGTGCCCGCTGCGGCCGGAGGCACTCCGCTCCGCTCATTTGCCGGGACTTTCTGTTCACCGAGCCGTCATGCCATGTACCTTTCAACCAATCGACGCGTGTAGAACCCTCAAGCGGGTTCTACGCGCGCAGACTTGGCGCCCCACCGCCTCTCCCCACCCCTCATGGAGGTTCGCCGGATGCTCGGATCGACAAGATCCCGCCGCAGATTCACCACCGCCCTGGCCGGACTCGGGCTGCTCGTCACGTCCGCAGCCCTGCAGGTCGGCACCAGCGCCACCCCCGCCCACGCGGCCACCACGCACCGGATCCTGTTCGACAACGCCCATGCCGAGACGGCCGGCAACGCGGACTGGATCATCTCCACCAGCCAGCCCGACCCGCTCGGTCAGGACTCCTCCCCGTCGGCCGAGACGGACTGGACCGGCGCCCTGTCCTCCTGGGGCGTCGACCTGCAGAAGACCGGCAGCTACAGCCTGAAGACGCTGGCCTCGGGCTCCAGCCTCAGCTACGGCGGCTCGTCGAGCACCGACCTGTCGAACTTCGACACGCTGGTCCTGCCCGAGCCCAACACGATGTTCACGACCGCCGAGAAGACGGCGATCATGAACTTCGTGAAGAACGGCGGCGGCCTGTTCATGATCTCCGACCACACCGGAGCCGACCGCAACAACGACGGCTACGACGCGGTCGAGATCCTCAACGACCTGATGACGAACAACAGCGTCGACTCCACCGACCCGTTCGGCTTCTCCATCGACTCGCTGAGCATCAGCTCCGACTACCCGCCGGCGATCAGCGACAGCACCGACCCGGTCCTGCACGGCTCCTTCGGCACCGTCACCAAGAGCCTGATCGCCAGCGGCACCACCGCCACGCTCAAGCCCGCCGACAACTCCAGCGTCAAGGGCCTGCTCTACCGCACCGGTTACTCCGGCAACACCGGCGCCTTCTTCCTGACGTCCACCTTCGGCAGCGGCCGCGTCGCCTTCTGGGGCGACAGCTCGCCGATCGACGACGGCACCGGCCAGTCCGGCAACACCCTGTACGACGGCTGGAACGACTCCGGCGCCACCAACGCGGCCCTCGCCCTCAACGCCACCGCCTGGCTGGCCGGCGCGGGCACCAGCGGTGGAGGTGGCGGCACCGGCACCTGCACCGCCGCCCAGCTCCTCGGCAACAACGGCTTCGAGTCCGGCAACTCCACCTGGAGCGCCACCAGCGGCGTCATCACCAACTCCAGCGGCGAGTCCGCCCGTTCCGGCTCGTACTACGCCTGGCTCGACGGCACCGCGACCGCGACCACCGACACGCTCTCCCAGTCGGTGACCATCCCGTCCGCCTGCACGACGGCCACGCTCGGCTTCTATCTCCACATCGACACCGCGGAGACCACGACCACCACGGCCTACGACACCCTGAAGGTCCAGGTCCTCAACAGCTCCGGCACCGTGCTCGGCACCCTGGCGACGTACTCGAACCTCAACGCCGCCTCCGGCTACACCCAGCGCAGCTTCAACCTGAGCAGCTACGCCGGGCAGACCGTCACCCTCAAGTTCACCGGCACCGAGGGCTCCAAGCTCCAGACGTCGTTCGTCGTGGACGACACCGCGCTCAACGTCAGCTGAGCCGTGCGGGGGTGGGACGTCCGGCCCACCCCCGCACGTCAGGCGGCCGGGACCGTCTGCTCGGGCGTGTTCCAGCCGGAGACCCGCACGCCCGGCGCCGAACCGTGCAGGTCGGCGGTCCGGTAGGTCGCGGTCAGCGTCACCGACTCGCCCGGCCACAGACCGACCTCGTTGTCCGACCACCGCACCGGCAGCACCGCCTTCCCCTGGGCGTCGACCAGGTGGACGTCCGTGAACAGCGACGGGGTCCGGCCGCTGCCCACGTTGCGCAGGGTCACCGTCGTGGTCGACGTACCGCCGGACGACTCGGTCGAGGCCGTGGCCGACACCGGCGCCTGCGCCATCGAGGCGAGCCCCTTCAGGTCGGCGTAGCCGGTCGTCGGCGTGTAGTACCAGGTGGTCTTCGCCCAGTCGAGCCGGTCGGCCTTGGTGGAGAGCCAGTAGACGTTCCGGCTCACCTCCCTGCCGTCCGCGCCGGTCAGCGTCAGCCGCAGCAGGTACGTGGACGACAGGCCGCTCACCGACGCGGGCAGGGTGAGCGCGGTGCCGTGCGCACCGTCGCCGTTCACCGTCATCCCGGTCACGGTCTTGTCGTACTTCTGTGTGCCGTCGGGGTTGAACAGCGTGGCTCGCGCGGTGAGTCCACCGGCCGAGGTGTGCCGGTTGTTCACGACGACGACCGAGCGGTCGTCGTAGGAGTACTGGACGTGCAGCGGCTCGTTCGCCTTCTTGGCGCCGAAGTAGGCACCGCCCTGGTCCAGATAACGGTCCATCAGCTGCCAGTGCAGCGAGGTCCAGCCACTGTTGAACATCCAGTAGATCATCCCGGTGGCGGGCTTGCTCGAGTCCGTCGCGTTGCGCGCGTAGGCCTCGTACTGGGCGCGCACGTTCTCGTACTGGGCGAGCTGCGCCTTGCGCACGTAGTCGGCGAGGCCGGTCGGGGCGCCGTAGCGGCCGGTGAGGGCGGCGTCGTAGATCTTGAGGGTGCCGAACACAGGCGAGGGCGAACGGTGGTACTGCCTGGTGTCCGGGTTCTTCCAGAGGGTGTCGAGTTCGGCGGGCGTCATCATCCGGCGCAGGGTCTCGAGCGTGGGGATGTCGGGGCCAGCGCTGGTCTCGGAGTTGAAGCCGGTGGCCCCGCCCTCGCGCTTGGCGTACCAGTAGTTCGGGGGGATCCAGTCGTAGGGCCCGGACATCTTCATGCCCGAACTGCCCAGCTGGGGCGAGGACCTGTCGGAGGCCGAGGAGACCACCGGGTTCGGCCAGTCGGCTGCCTTCAAGGCGTCCAGGTAGTTCTTCTCGATGGTCGCGTCGGGCGCGTAGTCGCTGCCGATCAGGAAGGAGATCACGCTCGGGTGGTCGCGCAGCCGGGCGGCCTCGGCGGCCATCGATGCCTTGGCGATCGGGTAGTCGGCGGCGGTCCACTCGTCGCCGGTCTCGCCACTGCCGTTGACCTGGCCCTCCCACTTGTCGCAGCACTCCCAGCCCGGCAGCGTGAGCACGCCGTAGCGGTCGGCGAGGCCGAAGAACTCGTCCGGCTCGATGTGGCCTTCCAGGCGGATGGTGTTCAGCCCGAGGTCGAGGGCGTACTTCAGCCGGTCCTCGACGTAGGCGGTGTCCCAGCGCAGGAACTCGTCCGGCGACCAGCCGCCGCCCCTGATCAGCAGCTTGCGGCCGTTGATCCGGTACTGGCGGGCGCCGTCGGAGTTCAGGGGCGCCTGCACGTCGCGGATGCCGAAACTCTCGTGGGCGGTGTCCGAGGCCGTGCCGGACACGGACGCGGTGAGGTCCAGGTCGTACAGCGGCTGGCCGCCCATACCGGCAGGCCACCACACCCTCGGGGAACTGAGGTGGAGTCCCGGGACATCGGCGGGGGAGAAGGCGACGGTCTTCGTCTCGTGCGCGGCGAGCGGCACGGACCTGGTGAAGGCCGTCCCGGCGACGGTGCCGGAGATCTCGGCCGTGACCGCCGTCCCGGAGTCGTTGCGGGCCTGCGCCTTGACGGTCAGATCGGCGGTGGCCAGCGACGGCACGGCGAGCTTGGTCACCACGTGTGCGTCGCGCAGCGCGACCGGGCCGCCCCGGCGGACCAGGACGTCACGGACGATGCCCATGTTCCGGTCGGGCGGCGGCTGGAGCCAGTCGATCCAGCCCATGGTGAGGTTCTTGTTGGGCTCGTTGGGCTGGACACGGAAGGCGACCGTGTTCGTGCCGGACTTCACCAGCGAGGAGATGTCCAGCTCGTGGTGGGTGTAGGCGCCGGTGACGTCGGCGGCCCGGGCCACCTGACGGCCGTTCACATAGACGTCGGCCGCCGAGATCACGCCGCTGAAGTCGAGATGGGTGCGCTCGGTGGTGTCGGCGACCGTGAAGTCGGCCCGGTACCACCACGGGACCTTGAAGTCGGCCCTGGGGATCTTGTCCTGGTTGGTGGAGTGGAACGGGTCCGCGTAGCGGCCGTTCGCGAGCAGCGCCGCGAGGACCGTCGAGCGCGGGCCCGCCGGATACCAGCCGGTCGCCGGGTAGCCGGGGGAGGAGACGGCCTCCGCGGAGTCGCCGACCTTCGCCGTCGACTGGATCGCGTAGCCGGACAGCGGGGTGCTGCTTCCGGCGGCGGAGGGGACGTGCGTGACCCGGGCGTGCCGGTGCGCCGGGGCTGGATCCCGGGACCCGGCCCAGGCACTTGTGGACAGCGAGCAGAGCAGACCCAGGGCCACTGCGGCCGTGGCGAGGCGGTGTCTGCGGGCGGGGCGAGGGAACACGGCGGTCTCCAGGCATCGTAAAGTTAGGAAACTTTACTAACCTGCCTCAAGCTAGGGCGCCGGGTGTGCGGTGTCAATCATCGTGGCCGCCGCGGCAGATGCTCAGAGCCCGGACGTCCTGTGCTCGAACACCATCTCCCGCGCCGTGCCCAGAGCCGTCGCCACCGCGCCCAACAGGACCGCGTCCTCACCCAGTCGGCTGGGTGCGAGCTTGGGCCGCAGCGGAGTGAGCGTGCGCAGATGCTCCCGCACCGGCCGCAGCAGCAGGTCCACGCTGTGGCCCACTCCGCCGCCGAGCACGACGAGGTCCGGGTCGAGCACCGCGGCCGCGGCCGCCACGGTGTGCGCGATCCGCTCGCCCTCCAGCTCCACCGCCTGCATCGCGGCCGTGTTGCCCTGCCGGGCCGCGTCGAACACGGCCTTCGCCGTGAGCTGCCCGCGCATCCCGAAGTGCCGCGCGGCCTCCACGACGGCCACCCCCGACACCGCGTCCTCCAGCCGCTCCGGCTTCTGCCGGCCGGGCCACGGCAGGAAGCCGATCTCCCCGGCCAGCCCGTGCGCTCCCGTGAACAGCCGACCCTCGCTGACGACACCCATACCGAGACCGGTGCCGATCAGGATGTACGCGAACAGCCGGCTGCCCGCGCCGACCCCGTACGTGTACTCGCCGAGGGCGGCCAGGTTGGCGTCGTTGTGCACCTCCAGCGGTATGCCCAGCTCCCCGCGCAGGCGGTCCAGCAGCCCCGCCCGGCCCCACCCCGGCAGATGCATCGCGTACCGCACCCGCCGCTGCTTCTCGTCGTAGACCCCGGGCGTGCCCACCACGCCGTGCACCACCTCCGCCGGGTTCACCCCGGAGTTCGCGACGACCTGGCGGGCGGTGCCCACGACCAGGTCGGCGAGGGCGTCCGCGCCGCGGGCGGGGTTGCGCACATCGGACCGGGCGACCACCGTGCCGTCCAGGTCGGCCAGTGCGACCCGCAGCCAGCTGCGGCCTATGTCGACGCCGAGCGCGTAACCGGCGGCCGGGTCGGGTGCGTACAGGACGGCGACGCGCCCGCGCTCGGGGGCATGGGTGCCGACCTGGTGCACCAGTCCGGCCGTTTCCAGCGAGGCGAGCGCACTGGAGACCGTCGGCTTGGACAGGCCGGTCTCCCGGGCCAGCTGGGCACGCGAGGCGGCGCCGTGGTGGCGCAGCCGGTCGAGGAGCAGCCGCTCGTTGGCGCTGCGCAGCCGCCGACGGCTCCAGGGCTGTTCGTGCTGTGCTGCGGCGTCGCTGGCGGGCATCGCACCATTCTCACGCATTACTGACGCATGCTTGACGTATCTAGTAAGGCTCCTTAACTTTATCGGCCATCCCGCCTCCTCCGGCAGACCCCCTCTCCGTGCCTCGCGTCAGGAGCCCCCATGTCCGGTAGCCCGCCACCCTCGGGTGGCTTCGTCCGCCGTGTCGGCCTGTTCCAGGCCACGGCCATCAACATGAGCCAGATGTGCGGCATCGGCCCGTTCGTGACGATCCCGCTGATGGTCGCGGCGTTCGGCGGCCCCCAGGCGGTCATCGGATTCGTCGCGGGCGCCCTGCTGGCGCTCTGCGACGGCCTGGTGTGGGCCGAGCTGGGCGCCGCCATGCCCGGCTCCGGCGGCAGTTACGTCTACCTCCGCCAGGCCTTCCAGTACCGCACCGGACGGCTGATGCCGTTCCTGTTCGTGTGGACGGCGATGCTCTTCATCCCGCTGATCATGTCCACCGGCGTGGTCGGCTTCGTCCAGTACCTGGGCTATCTCGCCCCCGACCTCGGCCGGACCTCGGGCGACCTGATCGGCCTCGGCGTCATCGCCCTCGTCGTCCTCCTGCTGTGGCGCGGTATCGAGCACATCGCCCGCATCACCGCCGTGATGTGGACCGTGATGATCGCCTCGGTCCTCCTGGTGATCGTCGCCGCGGCCACTGACTTCAGCCCGCACCGGGCGTTCACCTACCCGGCGCACGCCTTCGACCTCACCTCGAACCATTTCTGGCTCGGGTTCGCCGCGGGCCTGACCATCGGCATCTACGACTACCTCGGCTACAACACCACCGCCTACATGGGCGCCGAGATCAAGGACCCCGGCCGCATCCTGCCGCGCTCCATCCTCTTCTCGATCCTCGGCATCATGGCGATCTACCTGCTCCTGCAGATCGGCACGCTCGGCGTCCTCGACTGGCACCGCATGACCGACCCGAAGGACATCGCCTCCACCTCGGTCGCCTCGGCGGTGCTGGAGGAGACCTGGGGCAAGGGTGCCGCCGACACGGTGACCGTCCTCATCCTGATCACGGCCTTCGCCTCGGTCTTCACCGGCCTGCTCGGCGGCTCCCGCGTCCCCTACGACGCGGCCCGCGACCGGGTCTTCTTCCGCCCGTACGAGAAGCTGCATCCGAAGCACCGCTTCCCGATGCTGGGCCTGGCGACCATGGGCGTGATCACCGCGGTCGGCTTCCTGATCGGCCGCCACACCGACCTCGCCACGCTGATCCAGTTGCTCACCACGGTGATGGTTCTCGTCCAGGCGCTGGCCCAGATCGTCGCGCTCTCCGTCCTGCGCGAGCGGCAGCCGGCCCTGCGCCGCCCGTACCGGATGTGGCTCTACCCGCTGCCCGGCATCATCGCCTTCGCCGGCTGGTGCGTGATCTACGGGTACGCCGACAGGAACTCCCCGGGTCGTCACCCCATCGAGTGGTCCCTGGGCTGGCTCGCCCTCGGCTGCGTGGCCTTCCTGATCTGGGCGCGGCTGGAGAAGGTGTGGCCGTTCGGGGCGCGGGAGATCAGCGAGGAGTACCTGTCCCCCGCACCGGTGCCGGACGGTCAGCCGGCGGGGGCCTGACTCCAACAGCCGCGCGCTGCACCGAAGTCACCACCATCCGTGACGCCTCCCCGGCCGGACATGTCTCCGCCGGGGAGGCGGCGCGTGCTCGGGCGTCTGCCCGGGAGAGACGACCTCGGTGAACTCGCTGCCGACCGAGCCCTGGTGCACGCCCTGAACTGGCTTGCCGCCAAGGGCACACGGAGGCCGGTCCGCCCGGGCGGACCGGCCCCGTCTTCCTTTCGTGGCCTTCACTTCCTTCGACGTGGTCCTCCCTTCCTCGTGTCCTGTCCTTATGGCTTGGGGACGCTCTTCGCAGCCGTACCGGCGCACATCAGGCCGAGAACGATGGCCAGAGCGCCGATGATGATGTTGTTGAGGATCACGCCGGTGTCCGGGCTGCTGCCCACGATCCACGGCGCGATGATCATCCAGACACCCATGGCGCAGATGGCCCAGCTGAGGCCGTACATCCGCTCGGGGGCCGAGGTGAACCCCAGGGCCAGCAGGCCTATGGCGATGCCCACGATCAGGTTGTGTGTGGCGAGCGCCGGCTGGCTTGTCGTGTAGTGCAGGATCCACGGAGATGCCGCGCAGTACAGGCCGAGCAGGAACACCGGCCCGTCCACCAGCGCCACATCACGACCACCGAGCATGCGGGCGTAGCGCGCCCGCATCTCGGAGATATCAGGGTGAGTCGTCATATCGCCCCTGTGCGAGACGTTGGCCATGACTCGTCTCCTTCGTGACTTGCGGGCCTGACCGCCTCTGGTGCGGTGTGTGGTAAGCGCCGCGTACCTAGTTTCCTCTTATTCGCCCTTTATGTGTAGAGGTCGGTGCGCCCCTTTGACCGTGCGGTCCGGCAGGGAGGAGAGCCCCCGAAGAGCGCCGACTCTCTCCGGGGGCCGACGGAGGGGAGGGAGCGGCGTCTCAGCGGCGATCTCCGGGAAACCGCACTGTTTCCGCATCGAAGGCTCCCGCCTGGACCGGACCGAGCAGGCGCCGGAGACGGTCCAGGCCGCGCCGGGCGTGGCTCTTCACGGTGCCGAGGGGCCACCCCGTGCGTGCGGTGATCCGGGCCTGGGGGAGGTCCTCACAGGAGGCCGGGCGCAGGACCTCCCGCTGCGGCGCGGGCAGTTGGCCAGTATGTGCCGGACGAGGAGGCGGTCCGGCGTCGCCTCGGGGCCCGGCTCGGTGGTGCCGGTGCGTACGAGGGCCGAGCCTGCGGCCGTGACCAGGGACGCCCGCCGGGTCCGCGCGGTCAGGGCGTCGGCGATTGGGCGCCGGGTGATGCAGGCGATCCGGCCGGCCGGCCGGCCGGCGGACCGCGCTCGGGCCGGTATCCGTGCAGGGCTCGCCACACCCCGAGGAACACCTGCTGGGCGACGTCCTGCGCCTTCCCGGCATCGCCGAGCGAACGCTGTGCCGGGCCGTACACGAGCGCGGACCGGCGCCGGTGGATCGGCCGGGCAGGCGTCGTCACCCGTCGGCAGGCTCCGTTCGGGCTCCTCGTCGCTGCGGGGCTCCTCGACGTGGTGCTGCATGATCGCTCCTCGCATGAGACGGTGCCGTCATCCTCGGAGCGCGGGATCCGTGGCCTCAAACCGCGTCGATTCTGCATCGTATAGTCGCGGTGTGGACGGAAAGCACGTCGGTGCCGACCCGGCCGCCCCGGACGGAGGGGCGGCCGAGGCGGGCCTGACCACGGGTGCCCTCGCGCGCCGGCTCGGAGTCTCACCCACCACCCTGCGCTCCTGGGAACGCCGCTACGGCATCGGCCCCGCCGAGCGCGTGGCGGGTCGGCACCGGCGCTGGTCGCCCCGGGACGTGGCCGTGCTGGAGACGATGTGCCGGTTGACCTCGGCCGGTCTGGCCCCCGCCGAGGCAGCCCGGGCCGCACGGCACGACGCCCTCGCGGGCGCGCCCCGGTCACTGGCCGCCCAGGACGAGGAGACCGTCGGCGGACCCGCGCCCGCGCACTCCACCACGGCCGCCGCGCCGCCCTTGGGCGGCGTGCGCCAGGAGTGCCGTGGCCTGGCCCGCGCCGCGGTCCGCCTGGACGCGCCGACCGTGGAGGAGCGGCTGGCCGCCGCCGTGGCCGGGTTCGGCCTCACCCGCGCCTGGCAGGAGGTCATGGTGCCCACCCTGCATGCCGTGGGCCGCAAGTGGGCGACGTCCGCAGACCGCTATGTGGAGGTGGAGCACCTGCTGTCCTGGCATGTCTCCACCACCCTGCGCCGGCACACCCGGCCGCTCGTCGCGTCCGCCGGTCCCACGGCGGCGGGCCCGGTCCTGCTGGCCTGCGTGCCCGGCGAACAGCACACCCTGCCCCTGGAGGCGCTCAATGCCGGACTGAGTCAACTCGGCATCGCCACACGGATGTTCGGCGCCGCCGTGCCCGCGGAGGCGCTCGCGGCGGCGGTACGGCGCCTGGGCCCGGCCGCTGTGGTGCTGTGGGCGCAGGCCCGCTCCACGGCGAGCCTGCCGCTGGCGCAGCACATCGCGGCCACGGAGTGGGGGGTGAGGGGAGCCAGGTCGCGGCCTCTGGTCGTGCTCGGCGGCCCCGGCTGGGCGGGCCGGCCCAGCCGCGCCATGCTCCGCCCGACCAGCCTGCCCCAAGCCCTCGACGCGCTGGCGTTGGCCTGTCGGCAACCGGGCCGGGAACTGTAGAACGCCCCGCAGAGCGGACCGACCGTCCTCAGTCGCGTCCGCGAGCCCGCTTGAAGCGGGCCGACCCGTCGGACAGATCGGTGATCGGGTCCGGAAACATGTCGGCGGCCGCCCGCTCCGGGCCCGGTGCGGGCCTTGAGCGGCTCACCGGCCCTGCTCGAACAAGGTGATCAGGCGGTGGGGTGCGTCGTCGCCGAAGAGGAGGTCATTGAGCTGAGCGCCTTCGGCGGCGGCCGCGGCGCTGCGGGGGAACATGGACTCCTCGTATCGGCTCAGCGCGGTCTCGACGTCATCGGGGTGCGCGGCGATGGCCTCGCCGAGTTCGGCACCGTCGTACATGGCCAGGTTGGCGCCTTCGCCGTTCGGGGCCGCGAGGTGGGCGGCGTCGCCGAGCAGGGTCGCCCCCGGCACCCGGTCCCACCGGTGCTCGATCGGCAGGGCGTGCAGGGGGCGCAGGACCGGAGCGGTCTCGCTGTCGGTGATCAGCGCGGTGAGCTCCGGTGCCCAGCCGTCGAACTCCGCGGTGATCCGCGCGGTCGCCGCGGCGGTATCGGTGAAGTCGATGTCGGCGAACCACTCCAGCGGCCTGGAAAGCGCCACGTAGGTGTGGAGGGTTCCGCCTCGCTCCCGGTGAGCCTGGATCCCCTTGCCCGGCGCGAGCGCGAACAGCGACCCGTCGCCGACCGCTTTCGCGGGTGCCGGGTGCCGGGTGTCGCCGTCGAACAGGTAGGTCTCGACGAACGACCTGCCGGTGTACTCGGGTGTGGCGTCGGAGAGCAGCGGCCGGACCCGGGACCATGCGCCGTCCGCGCCGACCAGCAGACTCGTGACGACGGTGGCGCCGTCGACGAAGGTCACCTCGTGACGGCCCTCGCCCAGAGCACGGGCACCGCTGACCTTGTGACCCCACCGGACGGTGCCGGCCGGGAGCGAGTCGAGCAGGATCCGCCGCAGTTCGCCGCGCTGCACCTCGGGGCGCTCGCCCGTGCCGTCGTCGGGCACGTCGGCCAGAACGGTCCCGTCCGGTGCGAGGAACCGCCTCGCCTCGCGGCCCTCCAGGATCAGGCCGCGGAACTCGTCCATCAGGCCCGCCGCCCGGAGAGCCGGCTGGCCGTTGTAGTCGTGGATGTCGAGCATCCCGCCCTGCGCGCGCGCCCTCGGGGAGGACTCCGCCTCGTAGACCGTGGCCGGGATTCCGTGGACGTGCAGGACGCGGGCGAGAGTGAGGCCGCCGAGCCCGGCACCGATGATCGTGACATCGTTGCTCATGGTGATTCCTTGCCTGTCGCACGCCTGCCGGACGGGCACCCGGCAGGATCTCTGGAAAGGTGCCGGACCCCGCCGACAAGCCGCCGACACCGGACCGACAGATCCCCGATACGTGCGGGCCAGGTCATCACCTCGACCCAGTAGGCGCTGGACTTCGGCGGCTCGACCTCCTGGAGCCGATACAGACCGTCGTCCCGGTGCGCGGTCAGCCCGCCGCCCTCCGAATCCGCGGCGATCCACTCCTTCACCTCGGCGTCCGATCGTGCGCATGCTCGCGTTCCGGCGTCGCTCCCCGGGCGGCGAGGTCCGGCCCGCACGGGGCGAGACGAGCGGCAGGCCCTGGGCGGGTCCGCCGACCTCGTGTCCGTGAGAGGAGAGAGGCGGGCGACGCCCTCGCCCTCGCCCTTGCGGTAGGCCTGGCGGAGCTGGCCCCGGCCACCAGGGCGGATCGCGCGCGCCAGGCGGTGGCGCGACGCCTGCACGGTCAACTGCCGGTTCATCAGCCGGCGGTGGGTGTCGTCGACCGGGTCGAGCAAGGCGAGCAGGTGCACGGACTTGTCGATCCGGCCGTACTCGGCGAACTCGGCGCTGCTCGGCCGCCGTCCTGGCCTCCGACACCTGCCGGGCCGGCCCGCTCACCCCGGGCCACAGCACCCTGTTCGTGCGCAGTCACGGCACCGCGTGGTTGAACAGTGCCACCCGTGCATACCCCGGCCGCTGCCCCGGTCGGTGCTCGGTGCCCGCCCGGAAGCGGCGTCCGGTTCACGCCCTGCTGTCGGCTTCACGACCTGCCGTCGGCCGAACCCCCGGCCAGCGCCCGCAGGTGCGCCTGCCGAGTCTCCGCCGTCTGCCCCTGCACCAGCAGGAACAGCCCCTCGCGGGCCAGTCGTTGGGCGCGGCTGGTCAGGGACAGCGCGCGGCCGCCGCCTGCCACCACCGCCGCCGTGGTGGCCGTACCCAGCACGTCGTACGCCTCGGCCCGCACGGCCAGCCGTTCCGCGACTCGCTCGAGCGGGGCCGGGTGGTCGGCCAGGGCGTAGGCGCGACGGCGGACGTCGGCGAGGCGGGCGCGCAGCGGGCCGGCGGACTCCTCGTCCAGCAAGGACAGTGCCGCCTCCGCGATGCCGAAGACCGCCGGGTTGGCGTTGAGCGTCCTGGCCCGGTCGCCGGGCGCCCACGACTCGTACGGCGTCCGCAGGACCACCGCCTCCTCGGGGACCCGCAGGCCGTCCAGCTCCAGCGACACCGTGCGGGCGGCGGTGAGCGCCGCGAGGCGCAGTGGTGCCGAGGCCCGCAGGCCCGGCTGGTCACGTGCCTCGACGAAGGCGAACAGGGCCTCGTCAGCCTCGGTCACCCCAGCGAGCAGCATGACGTCGTTCAGGCCCCATCCGGTGTACCAGGGGACGGCCCCGTCGAATCGCCGGCCGCCGCCATCCCGCCGGACCCGCACCGGGACGCGCGGATACGCCCGCAGATGCGCGTACGCCACCCCGGACAGCAGCTCGCCGCGTGCCAGAGGGCCCAACAGGCGCTCTTGTACCGGCAGTTCACTCTTCGCCAGCGTCTGCACCGGCGTGTGGTGCTGCGTCTGCACGAACCACGTCGAGCAGCACGCCCCGGCCAGAATCTCCGCGGTTTCCCGCAGCACGGCCGGCGGTGCCCCCGAGCCGCCGTACGCGACGGGTGCGACGACGCCGAGCAGCCCGGACCGCTTCACCGCCTCGATGTGGCTCGCGGGGACGCCCTCCTGGTCCACCCGCTCGGCCTCGGGGGCGAGCAGGTCGGCGGCGAGCCGCCGGGCGCGGAGGACGAGCGGATGCGCGGTGTCGGTCATGCGGAGGATTCTTCCGAAGACCGCCGCCGGATTTTTCCTCCGGATCCGTGGCGCGCGGTGTCGATCAGGGCTCCGCCCGTTCGTGTAGGAGGTGACAGTCGGATCTTCAACGAGGGCTGCACCGGCGATCCCGCCCTGTGCGCGGAAGCCGTACGGCTCGGCCGGCTGCCGGCTGAGCTGATGCCGGACGAACCCGAGGTCACCGGCTGCTCGCCCTGATGCTGATCGAGGCGCGCCGGCCGGCAGGCAGGGCGCCCTGGTGGCGCTGCCCGAGCAGGACCGCGGCCGGTGGGACCGGGGCCTGATCGCCGAGGGCCAGGACCTGGTCCGCCGCTGCCTGCGCCGCGACCGCCGGGGCCGTACCGGATCCAGGCGGCGATCAACGCCGTGCACGGCGACGCACCGATCGCCGCCGCCAGCGACTGGGGTCGGATCCTCAGCCTGTGTGACCAGCTGACAGCGTCGCCCGTCGGCCCGTCGGCCCGTCGCCGGTCGTCGCGCTGGACCGGGCGGTCGCGGTGGCGGAGGCCGAGGGCCCGGCCGAGGCGCTGGGGCTGGCCGACTCCCTCGACCTCACCGGCCACCACGTCCTGCATGCCGTCCGCGCCGGCCTGCTGCGCCGCCTGGACCGGCCCGCCGAGGCCGCGACGGGGTACGCGAAAGCCGCAGAGCCGGCGGCGAGCGAGGCCGAACGGGCCTGCCTGGAGCGGTGCCGACGGGGCCTGGACCACCGGACGACGTGATCCTCGTCACCGACCACAGTCGGCGGAATTTACTTGGGTACCTGAAAGGTTGGTATTTACATCTGACCGTGCGAGACCCTACGCTCGGGCCGACCAGCCCGTGCACGACCAGCGAGGCATCCGTGAACCACTCCACCCCCGAGCAGCCCGCCGACGTCGTGGCCCGGCTGCGCGCCACCTTCCGCACCGGCCGCACCAAGCCCGTCGAGTGGCGCACCGACCAGCTCCGGCGCCTGCGCGCGATGCTCACGGAGAACGGCGCGGACCTCGCCGCCGCCCTCCATGCCGACCTGGGCAAGAGCGGCACCGAGGCCTACCGCACCGAGATCGACTTCACCATCCGGGAGATCGATCACACCCTCGAGCACCTGGACGAGTGGCTGCGCCCGGAGTCCGCGCCCGTCCCGGCGCACCTCGGCGGCGACGCGACGGCGTGGACGCAGTACGACCCGCTCGGCGTCGTCCTCGTGATCGCCCCCTGGAACTACCCGGCCCAGCTCCTGCTCGCCCCCCTGGTCGGCGCGCTGGCCTCCGGCAACGCGGTCGTGGCCAAGCCGAGCGAACTGGCCCCGGCCACCTCGGCCGCGCTGGCCGAGCTGATCCCCGCCCATCTCGACACCGACGCCGTCGCCCTGGTCGAGGGCGGCATCCCGGAGACCACGGCCCTGCTCGCCGAGCGCTTCGACCACATCTTCTACACCGGCAACGGCACCGTCGGCCGCATCGTGATGCGCGCCGCCGCCGAGCACCTCACCCCGGTCACCCTCGAACTGGGCGGCAAGTCCCCGGTGTTCGTCGACCGCGGCACCGACCTCGACGTGGTCGCCGACCGGCTGGCGCGCGGCAAGTTCCTGAACGCGGGCCAGACCTGCGTCGCCCCCGACTACGTCCTCGCCGACCCGGAGACCGCCGCCGCCCTGGAGGCCGCGCTGGTCCGCGCCGTCGAGACCCTCTTCGGCGCCGACCCGCAGGCCTCGCCCGAGTACGGCCGGATCGTCAACGAGCGCCACTTCGACCGGCTCTCCGCCCTGCTCGGCTCCGGCCGGGTGGCGGTCGGCGGCGGCAGCGACCGTGCGGACAAGTACATCGCGCCGACCGTGCTCGCGGACGTCGACCCGAAGTCCCCCGTGATGAGGGAGGAGATCTTCGGCCCGATCCTGCCGATCGTCACCGTGCCCGGCCTGGACGCGGCGATCGACTTCATCAACGAACGCGACAAGCCGCTCGCGTTGTACGTCTTCAGCGCGTCCGAGGAGACCCGCGGGCGCATCGCCGCCGAGACCTCCTCCGGCGGCCTCGGCCACGGCCTGCCGCTCGCCCACCTGACCGTCTCCGACCTGCCGTTCGGCGGTGTGGGGGAGAGCGGTATGGGCAGCTACCACGGGCGCTACTCGATCGAGACGTTCAGCCACCGCAAGGCCGTGCTGGCCAAGCCGCTCGACTGAAGGGACGGTTCCGGGGCGCGTGTGCGAAACTCCGCCGATGACCGCTGAAACGATCACCGCGGACGCCTCCGGTACCTTCAAGCTCGGCGACCTGCCCGTCCACCGCATCGGCTTCGGTGCCATGCGGCTGACGGGCAGCGCCGCCTTCCATCTCGGCACCGTCAGCGACCGGGCACGCTCGATCGCCGTTCTGCGCAGGGCCGTGGAACTCGGCGTGAACCACATCGACACGGCCGCGTTCTACTTCTCCTCCCTGCGCTCCGCCAACGAACTCATCAACACTGCCCTCGCCCCGTACACCGACGACCTGGTCATCGCCACCAAGGTCGGCCCCTTCCGCGACTACTGCGGCGAGTGGGGCGACTTGACCCGGCCCGACCAACTGCGCGGCCATGTCGAGGAGAACCTGCGCCAGCTCGGCCGGGACCACCTCGACCTCGTCTATCTGCGCCGGACTGACCAGGACTCCATCGCCGAACACTTCGGTGCCCTCGCCGAACTGCGCGAGGCCGGCCTCATCCGGCACCTCGGCATCTCCGCGATCCGACCCCGGCACCTGGTCGAGGCGTTGGAGATCGCCCCTGTCGTCTCCGTGCAGAACCGGTACGCGCTGGACGCCCCGGACCCGCGGACCGACGAACTCCTGCGGATGTGCGGCGAACGCGGCATCGCCTTCGTCCCCTACTACGCCGTCGCGGGCGAGGGCGGCGAGCGCGGCGCGGCCGGCACGCGCAACGACGACGAGATCCTCGCCGTCGCCCGCGCGCACGGCGTGAGCCCCGCGCAGATCCGCACCGCCTGGACCCTGCACCAGGGCCCGCACGTCCTCGCCATCCCCGGCACCGGCAACCCGGACCACCTGGCGGAGAACGTCGCCGCGGGCGCGCTGCGGCTCAGCCAGGAGGAGCTGGACCGGCTGAACGCCCTCCACACGCCGGCCGTCTGACGCCCGCCACCGGGCCATTGGTCCGGGAGCGGTCGGCGCACCACCCGCCCCCCGCCGCCACCTTCTGCGGCAAGCCGTGGGCGAGCACCGGCAGCAGGATCTGAGGGTGGTCGGGCACGCAGCCGTACGGAGATCATCGGCGCCCCTCCCATAATGGGCGTGCGGGCGCTCGGCCCAGGACGGCACCCGGCTGACTACAATGACGTAGACGGTCTTCCGGACTGCGGGACGAACGGGGTGAGGAAGGTTTCCATGACCGACGCCAAGGACGAACGCCGGCCGGCCGGCGAGCTCGAAGCGAGTGTCATGGCCTCCCTCTGGGCCGCCGGCGCCCCCCAGACGCCCGGCCAGGTCCAGCGGAGCCTCGGCGCGGACCTCGCGCGTACGACGGTGACGACCATCCTGACCCGCCTGCACGACAAGGGCATGGTGGAGCGGCATCGCCAGGGCCGCGGCTACGCCTACTTCCCGCTCCAGGACGCCCAGGGCCTCACCGCCCGCCGGATGCACACCGAACTCGACCGGGACAGCGACCGCGAGACCGTCCTCGCCCGCTTCGTCGCCCAGCTCAGCCCGGACGACGAACGCATCCTGCGGGACCTGCTCGAATCCGACGCCTGATGACCGCACTGCTCCTGCTGCCGCTGCTGCTGCCGTTCGCCCTGCCGGCACTGGCCCGGCGGGCCCTGGACCGGCTCGTCCCGGCCGTCGCGCTGTGGGCGATCACCGCCTGTGCGGTCGTCCTCGCGGGCAGCTCGCTCGCCGCACTCGGCGGGTTCGTCCTGACCGGCCTGCTCAAGGTGCCGCTGTTCGCCGCGCTCGGCGAACTGGTGCACCCGCTGCGCACCGCCTCGGACCTCATCGTCCTGCCCGCCGCCGCGACCTCCGTCGGTGCCCTCGCCGTGTGCGGCTGGACCCTCGTCCGCTCGGTGCTGCGCCAGACCCGCGCCTTCCGGGCCGCCCGCACGGAGGCCGGCCGCGGGCCCGCCGCGGGCGACCTGTGCGTGGTCGACTCGCCCCGCCCGGACGCGTACGCCCTGCCCGGGCGCCCGCACCGCATCGTCGTCACCACCGCCATGCTGCGCAGTCTCGACGGCCCCGAGCGCGAGGCGCTGTTCGCGCACGAGCGGGCGCACAACGAGGGCGGCCACCACTACTTCCTCGCCGCAGCCGAACTCGCGGCGCACTGCCATCCCGCCCTGCGCCCGGTCCGCGAGACCATCCGGCTCGCCGCCGAGCGCGCCGCCGACGAAGCCGCCGCGGCCTGCGTGGGTGACCGGCGTCTGACCGCCCGAGCCATCGCGCGCGCCGCCCTCGCCGGCCAGGCCGCCCGCTCCGAGCGCCCCGACTTCGCCGCGGCGGCCACGACGGGCCCCGTGCCCCAGCGCGTCCAGGCCCTGCTGGCGGCCCCCCGAGCGGCGCACCGCACCGGCCGGCGCGTCGCCGCGCTCCTGCTCGCCTGCGCCGCCGTGTCCAGCGTGGCCGCGGTGACCGGAATGGCCGACTTCCACCACCGGGTCGAGGTCGCCCAGGGCGACGAAAAGCCCTGATCCGCCGCTCCTCGCGCCCGGACGGACCCACCCGGGCGGGAGGTGACTGGCGTCCGTGAAGTTTTACGTATAACCTCACCCGCTAACCACCTCCACCGGAAGGCCCCGATGCGACGCGTTGCCCTGGTCACCCTCGTCGTGGACGACTACGACGAGGCCCTCCGCTTCTACACCGAGGCCCTCGGATTCCGACTGGTGGAGGACATGGCGCGGCCGGACGGCTCCCGCTGGGTCGTGGTCGAGCCCGGTTCGGACAACCACGGCACCGGCCTGCTGCTCGCCCGCGCCAAGGGTGAGGACCAGCGCGCCCGGATCGGGGACCAGACCGGTGGGCGGGTCGGGTTCTTCCTGTACACCGACGACTTCGCCCGCGACCACGCCCGCATGACCGCCGCCGGTGTGACCTTCCTGGAGGAGCCGCGCCACGAGCCGTACGGTTCGGTCGCCGTCTTCCAGGACCTCTACGGCAACCGCTGGGACCTGCTCCAGCCCGCCGGCTGAGCCTCCTCCCGCCGCACGCTCCTCCCACTGCTTCGAACCACCTGCTCAAGGAAAGACCCGCCATGACTGCTACGCGCGTAGACGCCGACGTGATCCGCCGCCTGCCCAAGGCCGTCCTGCACGACCACCTCGACGGCGGCCTGCGCCCCGCCACCGTCGTCGAGCTCGCGGCCGCGGTCGGCCACACCCTCCCGACCACCGACCCCGACGAGCTGGCCGCCTGGTACTACGAGGCCGCCAACTCCGGCGACCTGGTCCGCTACATAGCCACCTTCGAGCACACCCTCGCCGTCATGCAGAACCGCGAGGGTCTGCTGCGCGTCGCCGAGGAGTACGTCCTCGACCTCGCCGCCGACGGCGTCGTCTACGCCGAGGTGCGCTACGCCCCCGAGCTGAACACCAACGGCGGGCTGTCGCTCAGCGAGGTCGTGGAGACCGTCCAGGAGGGCCTCGCCACCGGTATGGCCAAGGCGGCCGCCGCCGGTACGCCCGTCCGTGTCGGCACCCTGCTGTGCGGCATGCGCATGTTCGACCGCGTCGGCGAGGCCGCCGAGCTGGCCGTCGCCTACCGCGACGCCGGTGTCGTCGGCTTCGACATCGCCGGCGCAGAGGACGGCTTCCCGCCCGCCGACCACCTGGCCGCCTTCGAGCACCTGCGCCGCGAGAGCGTGCCGTTCACCATCCACGCCGGCGAGGCGCACGGCCTGCCCAGCATCCACCAGGCCCTGCAGGTGTGCGGTGCCCAGCGCATCGGCCACGGCGTGCGCATCACCGAGGACATCGTCGACGGCAAGCTCGGCCGCCTGGCCGGCTGGGTGCGCGATCGCCGCATCGCCCTGGAGATGTGCCCGACCTCCAACCTGCAGACGGGCTGCGCCACCTCGATCGCCGAGCACCCCATCACCGCGCTGAAGGACCTGGGCTTCCGGGTCACCCTCAACACCGACAACCGGCTGGTCTCCGGTACGACGATGACCCGGGAGATGTCCCTGCTGGTCGAGGAGGCCGGCTGGACCGTCGAGGACCTGCGCACGGTCACCGTGAACGCCGTCAAGAGCGCGTTCATCCCGTTCGACGAGCGCAACGCCCTCATCCAGGACGTGGTCCTGCCGGGTTACGCGGCCGCACTCTGAAGCAGCCCCCGCAGGTAGGCGGCCTGTCCGATGTGCTGCAGGTCGTCGGACAGGACGCTCACCAGGCGGACCCCCAGCGTGACCGGGGGATCCCAGCGCTCGTCCACGATGCGTGCGAGATCCTTGGCGGCCAGCTCACGCAGGGCGCCGAGGGTCTGCTCGTGCACGGCGTCGTAGTACCCGGAGAGCAGGTCGGCCGACTCGACCCGCACCTTCGCGACCTTCGCCGGGGTATGGCCGTAGCCGGTGTCGTGGCGGGGCAGGCCGAGGCCGAAGCGCTTCTGCCAGTCCCGGGCGAGCCACACCTGGTCGAGGTCGAAGGCGTCGGCGATGTGGTCGTCCTGCACCCGGGTGAGGTGCCAGACGAGCCAGGCGATGGAGTTGGTGTCGGGGGCCGGACGGGAGTGCAGCTCGTCCGGCCCGAGGCCGTCGAGGGCGGCATGGACTTCTTCCTGGATGCGGCCGTAGCCGTCGATGAGGATGTCCTTCGCATGCATGCGTCCACCATCGCTCATCGCGCGCGGTCATGCGTGCGCAGTCCGGCTCCCTCCTGCTCGGACCCGGCGGGGGCGGTGACGCGAACACTCGGCCGTCCGATCAGGAAGCCTGGGGCCCGTCCTGGGACGGTGTCAGGCCCCCCGTCTCCAGGAGTGTGACAAGGGCGCGGGCCGCGGGGCTCGTCGCCCGCTCAGGCGGCAGCAGGGCCACGGTCTCGTACTCCGCCTCGCCCGTGCCCTTCACCGGGAGCGCCGTCAGCGAGGGTCGCTTGTGCCGGAAGTGCCGCGGTACGACGGCGATTCCGAGGTTCTCGTCGACCAGGTCCAGCAGGCTGTGCACGTCGTTGACCTCCAGCGCGACCGTGCGCCGGACACCGGCCGCGGCGAAGGCGGAGTCGGTGGTGCGGCGCGGCCCCCAGTCCGGGTGGAAGTCCACGAAGACCTCACCGGCCAGGTCGTCCGGTGTCAGCACCGCGCCGGCCGCGGCGAGCCGGTGATCGGGATGGCACAGGACCGTCATCGGCTCGCTGGTCAGCGACACCGAGCGCAGCTGGTCGTCGTCCGCCTGGGTCCGGTAGGCGAAGGCCAGGTCCAGCCGTCCGGCCGCGACCTCCTCGGCCAGCGCGCCCGAGCCCGCCTGCCGCAGCCGGATCTCCACGTCCGGATGCCGCCGCCGGAAGCCCGCCAGCAGCTGCGCCACGTGCACCCCGGCGATGCACTGCTCGGTGCCCAGCGCCAGCGTGCCGCGCAGCACGCCCTGCACCGCCGCCACCGCCTCGTGCGCCGAACGCACCTGCGCCAGGATCCGCTCGGCCTCCACCAGCAGCGCGCGCCCCGCCTCGGTGAGCGTCACCCGCCGGGTGGTGCGGACGAACAGCGGCGCCCGCAGCTCCCGTTCCAGCGCCCGGATGGACGCCGACAGGCCGGACTGCGACACCATGAGGCGTTCGGCGGCCCGGGTGAAGTGCTGGTCCTCGGCGACCGCGACGAAGTGCTGGAGATGACGCAGTTCCATGACTCAGAAGCGTAACCGCTGAATTCCATCGGATTCTCCTGTTGGACCACTGCCCGCGGGTCACGACAGAGTAGGCACCGGTTCCCCGAAACCGGACTCACCTGTGCCAACCCCTCTGGAGTCGCGTTGTACACCGCACACCCCGACCGTTACGCCGACATGCCCTACCGGCGCACCGGACGCAGCGGCCTGAAGCTCCCGGCGCTGTCCCTCGGCCTGTGGCACAACTTCGGTCCCGACCGGCCCGTCGAGACCCAGCGCGCCATCCTGCGCCGCGCCTTCGACCTCGGCGTCACCCACTTCGACCTCGCCAACAACTACGGCCCGCCGCCCGGCGCCGCCGAGTCCGCGCTCGGCGAGGCCCTGAAGGCCGACTTCACGCCGTACCGTGACGAGCTGGTGATCTCCACCAAGGCCGGCTACCTCATGTGGCCCGGCCCGTACGGCGAATGGGGCTCGCGCAAGTACCTGCTGTCCTCGCTGGACCAGAGCCTGACGCGGATGGGTCTCGACTACGTCGACATCTTCTACTCGCACCGCTTCGACCCGGACACTCCGCTGGAGGAGACGATGGGCGCCCTGCACTCCGCGGTGCAGCAGGGCAAGGCGCTCCACGTCGGCGTCTCCAACTACTCGGCGGAGCAGACCCGCGAGGCCGCCCGCATCCTCGGCGAACTCGGCACCCCGCTTCTCATCCACCAGCCGCGCTACTCGATGCTCGACCGGCGCCCCGAGGACGAGGGCCTCCTGGACGCGCTGGACGAGCTGCAGGTCGGCTCCATCGTGTACTCCCCGCTGGAGCAGGGCCTGCTCACCGGCCGCTATCTCGACGGCATCCCCGAGGGCTCCCGGGCCGCGAGCGACAGCCCCTTCCTGAACTCGGACGCGGTCACCGAGGACCTGGTCGGCCGGCTGCGTGCCCTGGACGAGATAGCCAAGTCCCGCGGCCAGACCCTGGCCCAGCTGGCCCTCGCCTGGGTGCTCCGGGGCGGCCGGGTGACCTCCGCCCTGGTCGGCGCGAGCAGTCCGCAGCAGATCGAGGACAGCGTCGGCACGATCCGCGACCTGGACTTCGCGGACGAGGAACTGGCGCGGATCGACGCGATCGTGAAGGGCTGAGAACGCCGGGCGGTGAGTGCCCGTCAGGCCGTGAGCTGCTCGCTGACCTCCCAGAGGCGGGCCGCGGCCTGGGGGTCGACCGCGTACGGCAGCACGCCGGGCAGCTCCCCGCCGGCGTACCAGGCGGCCTCGTCTCCGGCGGTCACCAGCGGGCTGATGTCGCAGTTCTCGCAGTAGACGCCGCCCAGCCCGGCGAGCTGCGGGCTGGTGGCGCACCAGACACCGGTGGCCGCACCCTGCTCGGCCGTCTTCATCTGGCGGGCGGGGTCGCGCACCGGGCGGCCCTCGTCGTCGAGGGCACCGGCTGCCCGGAGGGTCTCCTCGGAGAGATGCTTGGCCAGGCCGGTGTCGACGATCATGCCGGGGTGCACGGAGAAGGCCCGCACGCCCTCCGCCCGGCCCCGCCGGTCCAGTTCCACGGCGAGGAGCGCGTTGGCCGACTTCGACTGGCCGTAGGCGAGGAACGGTTCGTAGGGCCGGTGTTCGAAGTGCAGGTCCTCGAAGACGACGGGAGAGAAGCGGATGCCCCGCGAGGACACCGAGACCACGCGCGCCCCGCGGGCCGCCACCAGCGCGGGCCACAGCCGGGCCACGAGCCGGAAGTGCCCGAGATGGTTCGTGGCGAACTGCGCCTCGTACCCGCGCGCGTCCCGGGTCAGCGGGGTCGCCATGATCCCGGCGCCGTTCACCAGGATGTGCACCGGACGCCCGGAGGCGAGGAACGTCTTCGCGAAGACGTCGACGGACGCGGGGTCCATCAGGTCCATCGGCTCGACCTCGACGCCGTCGACCTCCTTCAGCGCGGCACGGGCCCGCTTCGGATCCCTGGCCGGTACGACGACCTCGGCGCCCGCCGCCCGCAGGACGCGGCTCGTCTCCAGCCCGATGCCCGAGTAGCCGCCGGTGACGATCGCGACCTTGCCGGTCAGATCGATGCCCCGGATCACCTCCTCGGCGGTGGACGCGGCACCGAAACCGGAGTGCAGGGGCTGCTGTGGAGTGGTCATGGCGGGTGTCTCCTCGACGTGATCGATGTCGGCCATGAGACCACCGTAGAGACGCATATCCGAACGATGAATGCTTGAGAGTGCTCTCTACTTGCGCGACAGTTCGAGCATGTCCACCGATGCTCTCTCCGACCCCCTGTCCGATCCCCTGTCCGATCCCCTGTCCGCCCCTCTCTCGGACCCTCTCTCCGACGCCCTCGCCGTCGCCGACGCGCGCGGCGTGTTCTCCGGCGGCTTCACGGCCGGCGGGCGGTGGGCGATCCGGCTGCGGGGGCGCGACAAGCTGAAGGTGAACGTCCTGGCGCGGGGCGCCTGTCTGCTGATCGCCGAGGGCGGCGCCGAACCCGTCGCCCTGTCCGAGGGCGACATCGTCGTCTCCGACGGGCGGCGGTCGTACGTCCTGTGCAGCGAGCCCGGACTCGAGCCGCTCGACCCGGCGGAGGTCGCCGTGGATCCGCGCACCCGCATGGGCGCGCTCGGCGGGGGAGAAGAGGTGGTGTGCGTCTCCGGGCACATCGACCTGAGCCGGGACAGCGGCGACCTGCTGCGCCGGGCCCTGCCCGAGCTGGTCCACGTGCGCTCCGCCGCGGCCGAGGCGCCGGTGCTGCGCTGGCTCACCGCACAGCTGATGCGGGAGATGGCCGGCGGCCGGGCCGGTTCCGCCTTCTCCTCGGACCACCTGGCCCAGTTGACGTTCGTCCAGGTGCTGCGCGCCTGCCTCGGCCAGGCCGCGGGGCTGCCGGCCGGCTGGCTGCGGGCGCTGGCGGACGAGCGGCTGGCCCCCGCCCTGCGCCTGATGCACGCCGACCCGGCCCACCCCTGGCAGCTGGAGGAGCTGGCCCGGGCGGCCGCGATGTCCAGGACCACCTTCGCCGTCCGCTTCCGGGAGGCCGTCGGCGTGCCGCCCCTCACCTACCTCCAGAACTGGCGCATGAGCCTGGCGGCCCGCGCTCTGCGGCAGGACTCCACCCCCGTCGCGGCGCTCGCCCGCTCGGTCGGCTACACCTCCGAGAGCGCCTTCAGCAACGCCTTCAAACGCACCGTCGGCGTGGCGCCCCGCCGCTACCGGGAGGCGGCCAGGAGCTGAGCCGCCCCGGGAGGCGGACGGTCACCGTGTCGCCCTCGCCCTTGCCGATCGCCTTGCGCACGTCGGCCTTCACCGGGAGCTGTGCCCGTCTTCCTGCCATTGGTGTTCATGATGGTCTCCGCTCGCGGTGATCCTTTCCTGCCTCACCAGACCGCCGCGAGCGGGAGAACTCATCGCCGTCTCGGCCTCAGGCCCCCGGCAGCCGGTCCAGGAAGCCCAGCACCTGCCGGATCCGGCCCTCGCCGTCCAGCGTGATCACGTCGAAGCCGGCCACCGGCGCCGAGCCGTCCGCCTCGTTCACCAGTTCCCAGCCGAACCGCGCGGTGTCGTGGTGTCCGTCCACCGCGCCGAGGGGGCGGAAGGCGAACCCGGGGAACTGCTCGTGGGCCGCGGCGATCACGGCGGCGATCTGGTCGTGCCCGCGGACGTCGGCGAGCGGGTCGGTGTAGCTGCCGTCCGTGGTCCAGGCCGCCGCGACCGCCTTCTTCAGGGCCTCCGGCTCGGTGGCGTTCCAGGCCTCGAAGTAACGGGCGACGGCGCTGTCGTAACTGTTGGTGTTCACGGTCATGGCGAATCAGCCTCCATCGAGGTCGTATCTGCTGGTCAGGAGCCGGATCCGGGGTTCCGTCGATCCGGTGTGACCACCATGCCCGAGCGGCCGGGGACGGGTCGATTACCTCCCGGGTAATGCCGGAGGCGCCTGATGGCCGGTGCACAGCCGGAGCATTTTCGGCCAGGGCGGGCGGTGAATATGCCAAGAGACTGGCCGGAAAGTCATGGTGACAGTGTTTCGGGAGTGGCGATACTCGAACGTCAGGGGCACTTTCACCGCACGGGAGCCGCACGGAAAGCGAGGGTTCGGCCGGCACCACAGCTATGCGTTCGGGGGAGTGATCGTGCACGACGAATTCCTGTGCCATGTCACCGCGTACGGCGTGTGCGGCGGACGGCGCATCGGCGTACCGCTCGGCACCTATCGCGCGCCGACCCTGGCACTGGCCCTGTGGTGGCTGCGGGACCGGGCGTCCTGGATCGCCGAGCGGCTCGACCCGAGCCCGGAGGACCCCGCCTTCCCCGAGGGAGCGCTCGTGCCGGTCGCGGACACGGTGGTCGACGTCCCCGCGCTGCTGCGCGCCTGGTGTGCCGACGACGTGCAGCAGGTGCTGGTCGCGGACGAGTTGGCCGGCGGCCGGCTGGTGCGGATCGCCGCCAGCGACGACACCACCGAGTACGAGCTGCTCGCCGAGTCCGTCGACGCGCTGCGCATGCAACGCACCCTCCCGGCCCTCGTCGTACCCGTCGCCTGACACGTGCCACGGCGGTTCCGCGCGCACTCGGGGCCTCGGGCCACAGGGGCGTATATGTGAACGAATCGGTAGAATTCTGGCCATGGCGGAGCAGCCGGTCGCCCCGACGTCACTCGAACTCGTTCTGCAGACCGACACGGGCTCCACGGTGATGAGTCCGGCCCACGACTACCACGTCGGACGTGATCCGTTGAGCGACATCGTGTTCGACGATGCCCGGGTCTCGTGGCACCACGCCGTGCTGAGCTGCGGCCACGACGGCTGGACCCTCAGGGACGAGGAGAGCACCAACGGCACCTTCGCCGACGGCCTCCGCATCCGGGAGTGGGACGTCCGCCCCGGCAGCGTGATCCGCTTCGGCAACCCCGACGACGGCCCCCGAGCCGTCCCGCTCGGCCCGCGCGCACCCGCCGCCGACCGCCCCTCGGCCATCTCGCGTCCCGAGCTGACCGGAACCTTCCGCACCCCGAGCAGCGTACGGCCGCTGCCCGCACACACGATCCGCATCGGCCGCTCCGACGGCAACGACCTCGTCGTCGACGACCTGACCGTCTCCCGCCGCCACGCCGAACTGCGCGCCCTCCCCGGCGGCGGCCACGAGATCGTCGACCTCGGCAGCCACAACGGCACCTATCTCAACGGCCGGCCCGTCACCCACGCCCCGGTCGGCCCCGGCGACATCATCGGCGTCGGGCATGTCGCGTACTGCCTGGTCGGCGACGAACTCCAGGAGTACGTCGACCGCGGCGAGATCTCCCTCGACGTGCAGGACCTCACGGTCGCCGTCGACCACGGCGGCAAGGTCCTGCTCGACCACGTCTCCTTCCCGGTGGGGGAGAAATGCCTGCTCGCGGTGGTCGGACCGAGCGGCGCCGGAAAGTCCACGCTGCTGCACGCCCTCACCGGCCAGCGGCCCGCCGACCACGGCACCGTCCTGTACGACGGCCGCGACCTGTACCACGACTACGCCGAGCTGCGCGGGCGCGTCGGCATGGTCCCGCAGGACGACATCCTGCATCCCCAGCTCACCGTGCGCGCGGCCCTGACCTACGCCGCCGAGCTGCGCTTCCCCGAGGACACGGCGCGGGCGGAACGGCGGGCCCGGGTGGACGAGGTGATCCGGGAACTCGGCCTCGAGCAGCGCGCCGAGCAGCCCGTGCACAGCCTCTCCGGCGGGCAGCGCAAGCGGGTCAGCGTGGGCCTGGAACTGCTGACCAAGCCGTCGCTGCTGTTCCTGGACGAGCCGACCTCCGGCCTCGACCCCGGCATGGACCGGTCGGTGATGCACATGCTGCGCGGTCTCGCCGACGACGGCCGCACCGTCGTCGTGGTCACGCACAGCGTCCTCAGCCTCGACGTCTGCGACCGCCTCCTGGTCCTGGCCCCCGGCGGCCGGGTCGCGTACTACGGCATGCCCGACGACGCCCTCGCCTTCTTCGGCTTCGAGCAGTGGCCGGAGGCTTTCGAGGCCTTCGACCGCGACCAGGACCGGGACTGGGCCGGGGAGTACCGCGACTCGCCGTTCCACCGGCACTACGTCGCCGAGGCCACCACCCAGCCCCGCCGCCCGGACTCCGCGCCGGTCGCCGTCGCACCACCGCCCCGCCCCCGCAGCTGGGGTGCCCAGCTCGGCACCCTCGTCCGCCGCTACACCGCCGTCCTCGCCGCCGACCGCACCTTCCTCGCCGTCATGATCGCCCTGCCGTTCGTGATGGGCGCCATGGACCGTGCCCTCGCGGGCGGGAAGCTGACCCAGGACACCGCCATGAACGCGCTGCTCATCCTGTGTGTCGGCGGGGTGCTCATCGGCGCCGCCAACGCGGTGCGCGAACTCGTCAAGGAACGCGTGGTCTACCGGCGCGAACGTGCCGTCGGGCTGCCCAGATCGGCGTACCTGATGTCCAAGGTCGTGGTGCTCGGCACCATCACGGTCGTCCAGGCCGTCGTCCTCACCCTGGTCGCCCTGCTCGGCGTCGACCTGGGCGCCCCCGGTGGCCACGGCGTCCTGCTGCCTCCCCTGGTCGAGATCACCCTCGCCGTCGCCCTGCTCGCGTTCACCGCGATGATGCTCGGCCTGCTGGTCTCCGCGCTGGTGCGCAAGGAGGAGGTGACGATGCCGCTGCTGGTGCTGCTGGCCATCGTCCAGGTCGTCTTCTGCGGCGCCCTGCTCCCGCTGCACGGCGTACCCGTCCTCGAACAGCTGTCCTGGCTGGTGCCCTCCCGCTGGGCGCTGGGCGCCATGGCCGGCACGGTCGACCTCGCCCGGATCGTGCCCGGCGACCTCACCGCCGATCCCCTGTTCCGGCACTCGGCCGGCGTCTGGCTGCTGGACCTCGCCATGCTGCTGGTGCTGTCCGCCGGCTTCGGTCTCCTGGTCGCCCGGCTGCTGCGCCGGCACGAACCCGCCGTGATGCGGAAGTAGGCGGTCCGATGACGAAACAGCCGAAACAGCAGCCCCCCGGATTCCGGCCCACCCACGTCGTCCCGCCGAACGGCATGCCCGCCTGGGAGGCCCCGGACCCCTCCCGGCCCACGGTGGCCCTCGACCCGTTGCTGCCCGTGGTGCTGGTGGAGCGGCTCGGCGACTGGGGACACATCCGCTGCGCCAACGGCTGGGCCGCCTGGGTCGACGGCCGCCACCTGATCGCGGTACCCCAGGACCCGCCCGCCGGCGACGGCCCGCCAGCAGGCACCTCCGACCCGCTCCCGCTGCTGGCCCGCGCCGAACAGGCCCTGGCCGACTACCGGTCCGCGGTGGAGGAACTCGCGGCCGGAGACCTGGACGGGCAGTCCTTCGGGGACCGCACCAGCGAACTGCGGATCGGGGTCGTGCTGGACGGCGAGTCCATGTGGGTGTACGACCCCGACGAGGGACGGTGGCTGTACGGCGACGGACGGCGGCTGCACACCTACGCCACCGACCGGACGCCGTCGGACGAGGACTCCGGGCACGCCCCCACCCGGTTCGTGGCCCCCAAGGGTGAGCCCTGATGGCGCGCCAGACGAGCCTGTCCTCGCGCCGGCCCTCCCAGCTGATCGGGTGCCAGGTGGCCAACTACCTGGTGCAGAGCGAGATCGGCCGCGGCGGCATGGCCGTCGTCTACCGCGCCCGCGACCTGCGCCTGGACCGCACGGTCGCGCTCAAGCTCCTCGCCCCGGAACTCGCTCGCAACGACACCTTCCGGCAGCGCTTCATCCACGAGTCCCGGGTGGCCGCCGCGATCGACCATCCGCACATCGTGCCCGTCTTCGAGGCCGGCGAGACGGACGGCGTGCTGTACATCGCCATGCGGTACGTGCCCGGCAGTGATCTGCGCCATCTTCTCGACGAACGCGGACCGTTGCCGTTCGAGGTCGCCGTACGCATCGCCGCCCAGGTGGCCTCCGCGCTCGACGCCGCCCACGAACACGGCCTGGTCCACCGGGACGTGAAGCCCGGCAACATCCTGGTCGCTCGAGGCACCGACAGCGAGCACCCCGAGCACGTCTACCTCACCGACTTCGGGCTGACCAAGAAGTCGCTGTCCCTCACCGGGTTCACCAGCGTCGGCCAGTTCGTCGGCACCCTCGACTACGTGGCCCCCGAGCAGATCTCCGGCCGGCCCGTCGACGGGCGCTGCGACGTGTACGGTCTCGCCTGCGTCGTCTACGAGACCCTGGCCGGACACCCGCCCTTCGTACGCGAGGACGACATGGCGCTGCTGTGGGCCCACCAGTACGACGAACCGCCCCCGCCGAGCGAGTCCCGCCCCGATCTCGTCCCGGCCGTCGACGCCGTCTTCGCCAGGGCCCTCGCCAAGAGCCCGGACGCCCGCTACGACACCTGCCTCGACTTCGTCGCCGCCCTGCGCGCAGCCCCGAGCGGCGGCCTCGCCCATGACGACGGCGACGGTGAGGGTGACGGTGAGGGCGATCCGGACACCGAGACGGACCTGCGGAAACCGGCCCAGCCCCCGCAGCCACCGGAGTGGGCTCAGCCCTTCTTCCGCTAGGAGGTCTCGACAGGCGTCTCGACCCTGCCGCGACGGTGCACCGGCCGGGCCAGCAGCGCGCCCAGGAAGCCGGCGGCCAGCCCCCACAGCGCACCGAGACCCGCCGCCTGCCACAGTTGGGGTTTGAGGAACAGCTCCCCGGACAGACCGCCGCCCAGCTCGCCGATGCCGAGCAGGGACAGGCCGTAGTGCGCCGAGACCTGGCACAGCAGACAGACCATGAGCACCGTCAGGGCCAGGGCGACGGCCAGCCGCAGGGCGTGCTGCCAGGCCCGGACCCGGGCCGGGGACCGCGCCGCCATCAGGAAGGCGACCGCCGACAGCACCACCACCTCCGTGACCAGCAGCCACCACATCGCGCTCTCGTACTCGGTGAGCGTGCGCAGATTCAGCGTGGCGACATCAGGAGCGCGCAGGATCTGGTCCAGCACATGCGGCATCGGCAGGCCGAACGGACCCTCGACCCTGCCGTGCCAGGTGGCGCCCTGCCCGAGGGTGAGGGCGAGCCAGGCCAGGTTCGGCAGGCCGAGCAGGATCACCGCGAACGTCTCGGCGGCGTGCCCGCGCGTCACCACCGACACCAGCGCGACGACGAGACCCAGGACGACATAGACCAGCAGCAGGACGACCATGGCGTGCGCGGCGGGGCGTACCGACTCCTGGCAGCGCAGCAGCCGCCCCGGCAGCGGCGCGCCGGGTGCGACCAGCAGGGTCAGCACCAGCACCCCGGCCAGCCACAGCAGCCCGAACAGCACGGTCAGCGGCACGTCCGTGGTGAACCCGACCTTCGGCGCCGCGTCGAACAGGTCGGTGAGATCGCTGAGCGCGCCGCTGCCCATGTCCACGGCGAAGGTCTGCCGGGCGGCGAAGGCGAGGCCGAGCAGCGCGAGCAGCCACAGCACCGCGATCCGGGCGGCCCAGCCGGCCAGTTCCCGGGCCGAGGCGACCGCCCGGTGCCGCAGCGGCCGCAGAAAGCCCGCGCCGATCACCAGCGCGCCGGCGAGGGTCACCGACAGCGGGATCACCGTGAGGTCGGCCCGGGTCTGCGCCAGTACGCCCGCGTTTCCGGAGAGCTCGAGCGTGCCGCCCACGGCCGCCACCACGGTCGCCATCACCACCCGGGCGAACGCGCCGTCCGGCAGATCCGCGGCTCCGGCCGCCCACAGGCCCAGCGCGGCGAGTACGACCATGACGGCCAGCCCGGTCAGCACCGCGGCCGCGGCCTGCACCCAGCCATGGCGGGCGACGGGCCGAGTGGGGACGGTCTCAGGGCTCACCCTTGCCACGCTAGGCAGCGCCCGGGCACCTCGCCCGCCGGGTGGCCCGTCCGCGTCGGCTTGCGAGCCACGTGGGGCGGGAGCACACAATGGGAGCAATTGTGCAGCAAATGCAGTAAACGGGTCTTTCTCGGATATGAGTCGCGCATCGCGAGGGGAAGCGCGACGGGAAGAAGTGCTCGTGAGCGTCGAACCTCCGTCATCCGGCCGCCCGACCGGCCCGCCCTCCGGCCCGCTGTCGGGACCCTCCCAGCCCCCTTCCGGACCGCCCGAACCACCACCCGGCGGCGGCTCCGGGGCAGGGGACGGTGGGCCGCACCGGCCGTGGTGGAGGTCAGCCCCGCGCGTGGCCGCCCTCACCGGCGTCGTGGTCGCCGCGGTCGTGGTGGCGCTGGTCCTCACCCGTCCCGGCGGTGGTGGCACCGCGCAGGGCGGCGAGGTCTTCCTGCAGGCCGCGAGCAAGGCCGGCCCGGACCCGTTCACGGAGTCGACCGCGACGGAGAGTTCCGTCCCGCCGAAGACCTCCTCCCCGGCGGCGACCTCTTCCCCGGGGAAGACCTCCGCCCCGGGCGAAACCTCCCGGGCGACCACGTCCGCGCCCGTCAACCAGGTGCGCACGGTCGACGGCGGCGCGCCGGGCCTGTACAGCGGTGTCCAGAACCGCCCCAGCTGTGACGTCGAGAAGCAGATCAGGGCCCTCCAGGCCGACCCGGCGAAGAACCGCGCGTACGCGTCGGAAGTCGGCGTCCAGCCCTCCGCCGTCCCCGCCTATCTGCGCGCGCTCACGCCCGTGACGCTGCGTGCCGACACCCGCGTCACCAACCACGGCTACCGCAACGGTTCCGCCACCTCCTACCAGGCCGTCCTCCAGTCCGGCACCGCCGTCCTGGTCGACGGGCACGGCGTGCCCCGGGCCCGCTGTGCCTGCGGCAACCCGCTGGCCCCGCCGGTCGCCCAGCGCACCGCGCCACGGCAGACGGGCGACCACTGGACGTCGTACCAGCCCGCGAACGTCGTCGTGGTGCGGCCCACCACGGTGATCGTCAACGTCTTCGTGATCTACGACCCCCACCACGACGACTGGTTCCGCCGCCACCGTGGCGACGACTCCGGCCGTCACGACCAGCACACCAAGCCGCCGCGGGACACGCACCCCTGGACCCGGCCCGCCCCCTGCGCGTCCACCCCGGGCACGACCGGGGCACCGGGCACCGGGCCGAAGCCCTGCCCGTCGACACCGACGCCGACATCTACCTCGACCAGCCCCTCCAAGTCGTCCTCGTCCTCGTCCTCGTCCTCGTCGTCGTCCTCGACATCGACTTCACCGAGCTCTGAGTCGTCGTCCTCGGTGTCGCCGTCGTCCGAGTCGCCATCGTCGGAGTCGCCGTCGTCGAAGTCCCCGTCGTCGGAGTCGCCATCGTCGAAGTCCCCGTCGTCCGAATCGCCGTCTTCGGAATCCCCGTCCTCGGAATCCCCGTCGACGCAGGGCTCCACCGGCTCCACCTCGGTGTCGCCGTCCTCGGAGTCCTCCGTGTCGGAGCCCCCGTCCAGCCAGGGCGGCGAATCCTCGCAGACCGGACAGCCGACGGAGAAGTCCAGCGCCGCGGAGCCCTCCAGCGCTCCGCAGCAGCCGCCGGCCGAGAACTCTCCCGCCGACAACTCCCCGGCGACGTGAGCGGTGATGTGAGCGGCCCCACAGCCCCGCCCCGGCCGCTGTGACGAAGCTCGCTGTGCGCGGTCGGCGAACGCACTCGGGGGACTGCCGGGCCAGGCTCGGGGTACGAGGACTGGTGCAACACTGAACGGCCGGATCGGGCTTCCGAGAGAGACACGCATGACCGAATACCTGGGCGGGGCAGTGATACCGACTGGTTTCGACGTACCCGTGGAGCCGCTGCGACGCGCGGCGCACTACACCGGCGAACCCGGTTGCATCGGCGACGCGCGGGCTTTCGCGGCCCAGTTCCTGCAACAGCTGAGGACCGAGTGGTGCGCCGCCATCGACAGCCGGACCGACGGTGAGCTGCTCCTCGTCGTGAGCGAGCTGGTCACCAACGCGGACCGGCACAGCAGCGGCCCGTACATCCTGGAGCTGGAGGGCACGGACACCGCCGTGACGGTGGTGGTGTACGACAGCAGCTCGGCCCTGCCCCGCCGGTTCCCGAGGAACCCCGAACGGGTCGGCCGGCACGGTATGGAGATCGTGCACGCCCTGGCCGCGGAGGTGACCGTGGAGCGCGTACCGGTCGGCAAGCGTGTGTGCGCACGAGTGGAACTCGGGTCCTAGGGTGACGGGGTGAGCAACCAGGTGAGCAACGAAGCCCGTGTGATCCCGCTCCGCCCGGAGCCGAACCGGACCGAGCCGAACCGGACCGAGCCGATCCGGACGGAGCCCGCCCGTCCCCAGCCGGTCCGGACGGACGCTCCGGAGCCCGCACCCAGGGAGCCCCTGTGGCGCGACCTGGTCGGTGAGGCGCTGCGCCGTGAGCGGCTGGCGCAGGAGCGCACGCTCCGGGACGTGGCCGACGAGGCCAGGATCTCCCTGCCCTATCTCTCCGAGATCGAACGCGGTCGCAAGGAGGCCTCCTCCGAGGTCCTCGCGGCCGCCGCCCGCGCGCTCGGCCTGGGCCTCGGTGACCTGCTGTCGCTCACGCAGCGCGAGCTGACCCGACACACTGCCGCGGGCCGCCGTACGGCCGCGGTGCCGCAGCACCCGTACAGGCCGTACAACGGGTTGTGCCTGGTGGCCTGAGGCACCGGCCCCGGTCCGTTCAGCCCAGGCCCTTCTCGCGCAGCGGCCGGAAGAAGGCCCGGAGGTCGGCGGTGAGCAGGTCCGGTTCCTCCAGGGCCGCGAAGTGCCCGCCCCGGTCGAACTCCGTCCAGCGCACGATGTTCTCGGTCCGTTCCGCCTTGTGGCGCAGCGGGATCTGGGGCTCGGCCGGGAACAGGGCGAGGGCCGTCGGCACCGTGGACGGCTCGGCGGGCCGGGTGGTCCGGCCGCTTGCGTGGGCCCGTTCGTAGTAGATGCGCGCGGACGAACCGGCCGTGCCGGTCAGCCAGTACAGTATGACGTTCGTCAGCAGCCGGTCCCGGTCGACGGCCTCCTCCGGCACCTCCTCGGAGTCGGTCCACTCCCGGAACTTCTCGACGATCCAGGCGAGTTGACCGACCGGCGAGTCCGTCAGCGCGTACGCGAGGGTGTGCGGCCGGGTGGACTGCAGGACGGCGTATCCCGTGCCCTCGCGCGACCAGTCCGCCCACCGTCGCCACGAGGCGAGGGTTTGCTCCCGTTCCCGCGCCCCGAGCCCGCTCAGCTCCTCCTCGCCGGGCTCGGTGGCGGCCTGGGCGCCCGGCAGCAGGGTGAGGTGGACGCCGATCACCCGGTCGGGACGGGCGCGGCCCAGCTCGCGGGAGACGACCGCGCCCCAGTCGCCGCCGTGCGCGCCGAAGCGCTGGTAGCCGAGCCGCCGCATCAGCTCCGCCCAGGCGTCGGCGACCCGGGCCGCCTCCCAGCCGGGCTGCGCGGTCGGCCCGGAGAGACCGAAGCCCGGGAGGCCCGGCACGACGACATGGAACGCGTCGGCGGCCTCGCCGCCGTGCGCCACCGGGTCGGTGAGCGGCCCGACGACGTCCAGGAACTCGACGATCGACCCGGGCCAGCCGTGGGTCAGGATCAGCGGGGTCGCGTCCGGCTCCGGGGAGCGCACATGGGCGAAGTGGACATGCGCCCCGTCCACGGTGGTGGTGAACTGCGGCCATTCGTTCAGCCGTGCCTCGGCGGCCCGCCAGTCGTACTCGTGCCGCCAGTACCGGGCCAGATCCCGCAGGTAGCCGCCGGGAACGCCGTACTCCCAGCCCGCCCCCGGCAACTCGGCCGGCCAGCGGGTGCGGTCGAGGCGGTTGTACAGGTCGTCCAGATCGCTCTGCGGGACCGACAGTCGAAACGGCCGGATGGTCTCGGCGGACGCAGACGTCATGGCCCGGATGCTAGTGCCCCGGCAGGCAACGTTCGCCCCGTCGCCACGCCCGGCACGCACTCTCGCCGCACCGGCCGAAAGCCCAAGTACGCCCAGTACGAGGACTTCCGGCCGGCACGCCGAGAGCACGCACCGGACACCGCTCCTTGACGGGCGAACGTCGCCTGCCGGGGCACCAGTGCCCCGGCGGGTCCTGCCCCAGGGAAGCCGGTCGGTGGCCGGCCGATGAGTTTCGGGGTGTGGACCGGTCGATACACATGACTGTGTTCCACGCTCCAGGAGGTGCGCATGACCACCGACGGATTCACCACGTGTCTCTGGTTCGACGGCCAGGCCGAGGAGGCCGCCGACTACTACGTGTCGATCTTCAAGAACTCCAGCGTCGGCCGCGTCGGCCGCTTCACCGAGGCTGGTCCCGGACCGGCCGGTTCCGTGGTGGCCGTGGAGTTCACGGCCAACGGCCACAAGTTCGTCGCGCTCAACGGCGGCCCCCAGTTCAAGTTCAACGAGGCGATCTCGTTCCAGATCTTCTGCTCCGACCAGCAGGAGATCGACTACTACTGGAGCCGGCTCACCGAGAACGGTGGCGAGGGCGGGCCCTGCGGCTGGCTCAAGGACCGCTACGGCGTCTCCTGGCAGGTCGTCCCGGACCGGCTGATCGACATGATCGGCGACCCGGACCCGGAGAAGGCGACCCGCACCAGCCGCGCCATGCTGAGCATGGGCAAGCTCGACATCGCGGAGCTGGACAAGGCGTACGCGGGCGAATAGGCCGTCCCACGGCGGGCTGGGCCGCTATCCGGCCTCGGCGAGGATCTCGGCGATCACATGCCGGGAGTTCTCCGCGAGCGCCGGGTTGGTGTGCCAGTAGTACGGCAGCTGGATCAGCGAGATCGACAGCGCCCAGCCCCGCCCGCGCGCCCACTCGGCGTCGTCGGCACCCACGGTCTTGCGAAAGGTGTCGCGGGCGGTCGCGGGCAGCAGGTTCCAGGCCACGATCAGGTCCACGGCGGGATCGCCGACACCGGCACAGCCGAAGTCGATCACCGCGCTCAGCCGTCCGCCCGCCACCAGGACGTTCCCGGGGGACAGATCGCCGTGCATCCAGGCCGGCGGCCCGTCGTGTGCCGGGGCGGCCAGCGCACGCTCCCACAGGGAAGTCACCCTGTCCGTGTCGATCCTGCCGGTGAGCTGCTCAAGGGCCGCACGGGTCGGCTCGTCGCGGGTCGCCAGCGGGACGCCCCGGTGGGCGGGCGGCCCTTCCTCCAGGTCGGTCCGGCGCAGCGCGGCCACGAACGCCCCGAGATCCTCGGCCAGCCGCTCGGGCGCCTCGACGGCCCCCGCGACCGGGTTGCGCCCGTCCAGCCAGCGGTACACCGACCAGGGCCACGGAAAGCCCTCGTCAGGCTCGCCGAGCCCCACCGGCTCGGGCGTGGCCACCGGAACGCGCGACCCGAGGACGGGAAGCCAGCGCTGCTCGTGCGCCACGTCGGCCACGGCGCCGGGATACCGGGGCAGCCGCACCACCAGCTCCGTCCCGAGGCGGAGCATCGCGTTGTCGGTACCGGAGGACTCCAGACGCCGTACGGGCAGCGACGCCCAGGCAGGGAACTGCCGGACGATCAACTGCCGGACCAGCGCAGCGTCGATCTCGACCTCGTCCTCGCGCATCTTCATCGCACACATGGGCCCCCATCCAACGACCCGGAACGCCCCCTGTCGACCGAAATACCAAGGGGGGCGGCGTCGTCGGACACCGCCCCCCTTGCCCGTGGGCCTGCTGCGATCAGACCCGGTCGGCCACGATCAGCAGGTACTGGAAGCTGCCGTTGCGGTATGCGGACAGGAAGCTGTCCTCGATGCCCGTGACCAGGTGGTCCGCCTCCTTGCGCAGTTCCCAGTAAGGGATGGTGGCCTGCGTCAGATCCTCCACGTGCACCGGCACCAGCCGGTTGCGGGCCATCGCGCGGAAGTACTCCGACCTCGGGTGGATGTCGCAGATGTAGTGCGCGTTGATCAGGGACACCTCGCGCGAGGCCTGCCCGTAGGTGTCGTTGTAGCAGCCGGTGATCACCACGTACCGTCCGCCGCGGCGCAGCAGCCGGGCGTGCTCGGCGAACAGCAGGTCCAGCTCGACGTACATGGTGGACTCGTTGTTCCACGACGCGGCGTACGTGCCCGACTCGAAGCCGGTGTCGAGCATGTTGCGGTGGTGGTAGCGCACCTTGCCGTCGATGCCCCGCTTGCGGGCCATCTCGTTGGCGAAGTCGGCCTGCTTGGCGGAGATCGTGACACCGTCGGAGTGGCAGCCGTGGCGCAGGTTGGCCACGACGCTGCCGCCGCCCCGGCCGCAGCCGGCGTCGAAGACGCGGTCGGCGGGGGTGAGCGGGCCGAGGTGGCCGGCCAGCAGCTCGGCCTGGGCGTGCTCCAGACGGTGCAGTTCGCCGGTGACCCGCTTCTTGCGCAGGTCCGGGTCGGGCTCGTCGAGTACCGACCAGTCGGCGTCCCCGATGCCGTAGTGGTGGTGGTACAGGTCGTCGATCTTTCCGAGTTCGAGGTTGACCGGGTTCTCCTCGGCGTTCCAGTAGTCCGCGACGCGGGTCTGGTACGTGGACTGGGTCGGCACCGGAGCTGACGTGGGGGTCTTCCGGGCGACAGGGGCGGTGGTCAACAGTTACTCCTCGAAGTGCGTCTGACGGTGTTTCAGAGAGCTTTGTGGGGGTTACCAGTAGTCGGGCAGGTGGTAGCGGCTGGTGTTGGTGGAGTGCCACTCGTGGTTGCCGGCGACCCAGGCGGACAGCCCCTGGGCGTAGCGCTCGACGAGGGGCGAGGCGGCGGACAGGAGGGCGGACTCCGCCTCGAAGGCCTCCATGATCCGGTTGTGGATCTCGACGGACTTCAGGTAGGCCGCCTTCAGGCCGCGCCGGTCGTTGGCGGCGACCACCTGGGGCAGATTGAGGTGGTCCGGATCGCTCGCCAGCTCCTTGGTGAAGGAGTACAGGTCGTTGACGATCGTGGTGGCGTTGCACGCGAGGGCGGTGATCCGCTGGATCTCGGGCCGGGCGTAGACCTGCTCGGGCAGTTCGTAGCCGTCCACCGCGTCGACGAGCGACAGACAGGGGCGGAAGTTGTTGAACTGCCGCATCACCAGGTACTCCCAGACCCGCGGCACGTACTTGGCCTCCATCCAGGCGGCCTCGCCCAGGTAGCCCAAGTGCAGCCGGGCCATGTCGTGCACGAACCGGTCGGTCTGGCTGGGCGTGGCGATGGCCGCGTAGTCCGCGAGGGCGAAGTGGTACGAGCGCAGCGGACCGTCGGCCCGGATGCCCTCGCGCCACTCCTCCTCCAACTCCGGGATGCCGTGGAAGGGGTCGAGCGCCGACTGGGCGATGATCAGCGGGCCGCCCAGACCGCGCCGCGATCCGCCCCGGCCCTCGTCCTCCTCGCAGTAGCAGGAGTCGACGATGTTCTCGGCGAGCAGCAGCTTGCCCGCGGCGGTGAGGCGGTCCAGGTCGAGGGCGCCCGGATGCTGGAGTACGACGGCCCGGCCGAACTGGAAGTCCGAGAAGTCCCCGGTCCAGGCCTCGGGAAACAGATCCAGCTCACGGGCCCAGGCCTCGAGCCGGCGGTCGATCTCGGCGGCCTTCTCCGGATCGGCGGGAACGGCGGGCTGGTGGTGCAGTCCGGGGATCACCCCGGTGCGCCGCGGCCGGCGCATGCTCTGGGCGATGTTCGGCGGCCCGGGGAGTGCGTAGGAGTGGGCGGGTGTGCTCATGGCGTGCTCCAGGCCGTCAGTCGGCGGTCCGGCCGAGCTGGACGTTCTCCAGGATCCCCGCGGCGTCGGGGACCAGGATGGCCAGCGAGTAGTAGGCGGTGACGAGGTAGTTGATGATCGCGGCGGTGTCGATACCCATGAAGCGGACGTTCAGGCCCGGCTGGAACTCCTCCGGGATTCCGGTCTGGTAGAGGCCGATGACGCCCTGGTCGGCCTCGCCGGTGCGCAGCGCGATGATGCTGCTGGTGTGGTCGTCGCTGATCGGGATCTTGCTGCACGGATAGATCGGGACACCGCGCCAGGCCGGGATCTCGTGCCCGTCGATGTTCGTGGAACCGGGCATCAGACCGCGCCGGTTGCACTGTCGGAAGAAGGCCGCGATCGCCTTCGGATGGGCCAGGAACACCTTGGTCTTGCGGCGCATGGAGAGCAGCTCGTCCATGTCGTCGGGCGTCGGCGGCCCGGTGAACGCGCTGATCCGCTGGCCGTAGTCGATGTTGTGCAGCAGCCCGAACTCCCGGTTGTTGACCAGTTCCCACTCCTGGCGCTCACGGATCTCCTCGACCGTGAGGCGCAGCTGCTGCTGGGTCTGGTCCATCGGGCTGTTGTAGAGGTCGGCGACCCTGGTGTGCACCCGCAGCACGGTCTGGGTGAGCGACAACTCGTATTCGCGGGGGGCGAGTTCGTAGTCCACGAAGCCGCCGGGGAGGGTCTGCTCGCCGACGTGGCCGGCCTGCACCGGGACCTCCGCCTCGCCCTTGCGGTTCATCGGCTTGCTCTGCCGCTCCACGTACGCGTGGAGATGGGCGGCCAGGGACGGCACCCGCTCGGTGAACTCCCGGACGACACCCCAGGGCAGCGCCAGCACGACGCCCGCCGTCTCCGCCCGCACCGAGGTGAGCCAGAGCGGGTCGCACTGGCCGACCGCCTCGTCGCCCAGCTGGTCGCCGTCGGTGACGACCCCGACGATCTCCTCCTCGCCGTACTTGCCGGCTGCGAACCGGGTGAACCGGCCGTGCACCACCAGATACGCCTCCGTGACCGGCTGCCCGGCCTCGAACAGCAGCTGGCCCGGGCGCACCTCCCGGGACTGGAAGCGGGTGGCCATGTCCCGCAGCACGTCCAGGTCGGGGTAGCCGCGCAGGATCGGCAGTTCGGTCAGCGTCTCGGGGATCACCCGGATGTCGTCGGCGCCGTTCTGCTCGAAGTGCACGCGCCCGCGCCCGGTACGCAGCTGCAGACGGCGGTTGACCCGGTACGTGCCCCCCTTGACGTCCACCCACGGCAGGGTCTTCAGCAGCCATCGCGAGGTGATGGCCTGCATCTGCGGTTCGGACTTGGTCGTGGTGGCGAGGTTGCGGGCCGCCCGCGTGCTCAGGCTGGTGAGCTGCCCGTCGGTCAGGGGCCCGGGATCGGGTTCGTCGACTGCGGAACCGGTGGCGATGTCCGGAGTGGACACATTCCCTCCTGCGGAGAGGCGAACGGGGGTGATGGGGATGGGTCGGTGGTGCGCGGGGTGCCGGTGCGCTCCGACCAGCCAAACAGGACGCGTGATCTTCGGGTACAGCGTGAAAGGGGCGCTTTTGATCAACAAGGGGTGCAAACCCGCCGTCGAGAACGTGGGCGGGCGGCGTTCGTGATCATGCGCCGGAACCCTGCACCCGCACGCGGTGAATCCTTGCGTTTACGCTCAGGAGAGGTCGTTCACCAGCACCGCCGCCCCGTCGAAGCGGCCGGCCTTGAGGTCCTTCAGGGCCTGTGGCGCCCGCGACAGCGGGTACGTGTGTGTCGTCGCGCGGACCCCGTGCAGCGCGGCCTTCTCCAGGAACTCGCGGCCGTCCGCGCGTGTGTTGGAGGTGACGCTGCGCAGTTCCTTCTCGTAGAAGAGGTCGGTCTCGTAGTGCAGCGGCGGTACGTCGCTGAGGTGGATGCCCGCCACGGACAGGATCCCGCCCCGGTCGAGCGCCCGCAGCGCGACCGGGACCAGGTCGCCGACCGGGGCGAACAGGATCGCGCTGTCCAGGGGTTCGGGCGGCACGTCGTAGGCGTCGCGTGCCGAGGCGGCGCCCAGCTCGAGGGCCAGCTGCCGGGCGGCCGCACCGCGCGTCAGGACGTGCACGGTGGCGCCCTCGGCGACCGCCACCTGCGCGCACAGGTGGGCACTGCCCCCGAACCCGTACAGCCCGAGCCGGCCGCGCGGCGGCAGCGAGGCGCGTCGCAGCGCGCGGTAGCCGATGATCCCGGCGCACAGCAGCGGCGCCAGTGCCACGTCGTCCAGCGCGTCCGGCAGCCGGTAGGCGAAGTCGGCCGGCACGGTCGTGTACTCGGCGTAACCGCCGTCGGCGTCCCACCCCGTGTACCGGGACCGCGGGCACAGGTTCTCGGCGCCCCGCAGGCAGTACGCGCACGCGCCGTCGGTGTGCCGCAGCCAGGCCACGCCCACCCGGTCGCCCACGGCGAAACCCTCGACGCCCGCACCGAACCCGGCGACCACGCCCACCACCTCGTGCCCGGGGGTCACCCCGGGTCGGCGCACCGGCAGGTCCCCCTCGGTGACGTGCAGATCGGTGCGGCACACTCCGCAGACGCGCACATGGACCAGGAGCTCGTCGTCCCCGGGCACGGGCACCGGCCGCTCGACGAGCCGGAGGGGATCCTCCTCCACCGGCCCGGGCCGCGTCACCGACCACGCCCGTGTCGTCCCTGCCGTCGCCATCAACTCCGACATGCCGCGCCCCGTCCCGTCGAAGCCCGCCGTCTCCTTCGTCCCCCTCGTCCAGTGTCGGGCAGTTTCACCTGTTCGGCGCGCGGGCCGACCGAGGGATGGCTAGCGTGAGAATCCGGACAATCCGTCTCACCGGAGAGGGTCCCGACCATGGCCGTGCAACCTGAAGGAACGCCCTGTTGGGCCGACGCGATGTTCAGCGACGTCGAGGGCGCCAAGAGCTTCTACGGCGAGGTCCTCGGCTGGACTTTCGGCGAGGCGTCGTCGGAGTACGGCAACTACACACAGGCCTATGCGAACGGCAAGGCGGTGGCCGCCGTCGTACCGCCGATGCCCGGTCAGGAGGGGCAGTCGCAGTGGTGTCTGTACTTCGCGTCGCCGGACGCCGCCGCCACCGCGGCCAAGATCCGCGAGAACGGTGGCGAGGTGCTGATGGAGCCGATGCAGGTCGGCGAGTTCGGCACGATGTGCCTGGCCCTTGAGCCCAGCGGTGCCGTGTTCGGCGTGTGGCAGGCGGGCGTCCACGAGGGCTTCGAGGCGACGGCGGTGCCCGGCGCCTACAGCTGGGCCGAGGTCTTCACCCGCGAGCCCGACAGGACGGACACGTTCCTCACGGCCGTCTTCCCTTACGCGGCGAAGCAGTTGGAGGACGACGGGGTCGACTTCCGTGTCTTCAACCTCGGCGACGACACGGTCCTGGGCCGGATGCGGATGACCGACGAGTTCCCGCCCGAGATCCCGTCGTACATCAACGTGTACTTCGGCGTCGACGACTGCGACGCGGCCGTGGCCCGGGCCACCAAGCTCGGCGGTGTTCTGCGCTTCGGGCCCATGAGCAGCCCCTTCGGCCGGTTCGCGGCGCTCAGCGATCCGCAGGGCGCGAACTTCTCCGTGATCGACGCCACGACCACCGAGGGCGACAGGCCCAGCTTCCAGGACGTCTGACCAGGCCCGGAGCGGTGGCCGGCGCGGCCATGGCATGATCGACCGTATGCGTGAACGTGTGGTGGCCGCGTGCGACGGGGCTTCGAAGGGAAACCCCGGACCGGCCGGATGGGCATGGGTGGTCTCGGACGACGAGCGGACCCCCGCCCGCTGGGAGGCGGGCCCGCTCGGCCGGGCCACGAACAACGTCGCCGAACTGACCGCGCTGGAGCGCCTGCTGGCGGCCGTCGACCCGGACGTGGCGCTGGAGATCCGCATGGACTCCCAGTACGCGATGAAGGCGGTCACCACCTGGCTGCCCGGCTGGAAGCGCAACGGCTGGAAGACGGCCGCTGGCAAGCCGGTCGCCAACCAGGAGCTGGTGGTCCGCATCGACGAGCTGCTCGACGGCCGCTCCGTCGAGTTCCGCTACGTCCCCGCCCACCAGGTCGACGGCGACCCGCTGAACGACTTCGCCGACCGCGCTGCCAGCCAGGCCGCCTCCGTCCAGGAAGAGGCCGGCAGCGCCCTCGGCTCCCCGGAGCCGCCGCCGTCGCCCGACACGCCCAAGGCGGCCGTCCCGCGCCGCAAGGCGCCCCGCCGGACCGGCGCGGCAGCGTCCTCGCGCACGATCAAGGCGAAGTTCCCCGGCCGCTGCCTGTGCGGCCGCGGCTACGCGGCCGGCGAGTCCATCGCCAAGAACGCGCAGGGCTGGGGCCACCCGGAGTGCCGGACCGCCGAGGCCTGATCAGCTGTCGAAGGTGTAGAACTTCGTGTGGTCCAGCAGGTCCGACGGCCGCACGTTGTTCCACGGCTTCATCGTGTCGTTCAGGTCGACGACGTCGGGCGTCCCACCGGTCGGCACGTAACCGGCGTCCGGGTGCCGGCGCTGCCACTCGGCCCACAGCTTGTCGACGTAGGCGTGGTGCAGCCAGAACACCGGGTCGTTGGGGGAGACCCCGGTGGCCATCTGCCCGCCGACCCACACATGGACCCGGTTGTGCAGATTGACCCCGCGCCAGCCCTCGAGGTTGTTGCGGAAGCCGTCGGAGGAACTGTTGTACGGTGCCATGTCGTACGTCGACATGGCCAGCACGGACTCCACCTCCGCGCGCGTCGGCAGCTCGCGCACGCCCGTACCGAGCGAGCGGCGCAGGAACGTACGGCCGTCCACGCGGACGCTTAGCGGCCAGTTGCCGGTGGACCCGGCGAACGGGCCGTCCATCACCCGGCCGTCGCTGCTGCGCCCGGTACCGCCGAGGAAGTCCGGCGCCCACAGCGAGGCGCGCACCGTGCGGTCGGTGCTCCAGTCCCAGTACGGCAGGGCCACGGAGGAGTCGACCGCCTGCAGCGCCTGCTCGAAGTCGAGCAGGAATCTGCGGTGCCAGGGCAGGAAGGACGGGGAGCGGTGGCCGGTCCGCTCGCCGCCGTCGGTGTCGGACATGATGAAGCCGTTGTGCGTGCGGACGAACTCGTCGTAGCGCCCGTTGCGCTTGAGTTCGAGGACGGCGCCTACGAACCGGCGCTTCTCGTCGGCGGTCAGAGTGGCCTGGTTCTTGCGAACGGTCATGTGCGTGGTGCTCCGGATGTCCTTGCGGGGGCGGTCAGTTGGCGGGGAACGGCAGCAGCGGGGCGCCCTGCAGCTCGTCCACCGCGGCACGGGCGGCGGCGCGCGGCGTGGGCACCGGGTCGTAGTGGCTGACGACGCTGATCCAGCTGCCGTCCGCGTTCCGCATCATGTGCAGCTCCACCCCGTCGACGAACACGGAGTAACCACCGCCGTGTTCGTGGTGGTGACCGCCCATGCTGGACGGACGGCCCTGTATCCGGCGGCCCTTGTAGACCTCGTCGAAGGAATCCGGTGCGCCGTGCGTGTGTTCGGCGGCCGACGCGCCGGGTGCGACGAGCGTGACCGCCGAGGCCGTGGCGGCCAGGGCGGCCGCCGCGGTGAGCGCGCGGCGCCGGGTGATTTCGGGCATGCGTGTCCTCCTGTGGGGGAGTTCGAGTGGTGACTCCGCATGCCTACCGGGCCGTCCCGGAGGGGAAGAAATCGCCCGGAACCGGTTGGCTGTGATCCGGACAATTAACCACATGTCGTAGAAGATTGAATCAAGATGATCTTGCTGCGCCGATGGGCTCTTCTGTCGCGGAACGGGGAATTCCTTGCCGAGGCACCCAGGAATCCGGTGATCCTTCTCGTCCGCCATGCGCCCGAGTGGTGCGGGTCACCGCGCCAGACTGGCGCGATCCGGAAGCCGGGCCGCACCTCTGCGGCTCTGCTGCCCTGCGGTGCCCTTCGGTCACGATGGGTCATCGTCAGGGGCGTATGCGTGAAGGTCGTCCGCCCGGTGGGGCGCCTGACGGGCGGGCGGAGTGCGGGGTCAAAATCTTGGGTGAATGGCCATTCACTCGCTAAGGTGAATTGCTATTCACCGAGCAGTCCGAGACGTTCACCAGGAGCGCCCATGGGCCACCCTGCCCCGATACCTCAGCCGCCCGGCACGTCCACCGCGGTGCCCCGGCTGCGGGACCGCCTCACCATCCCGGTGCTCGCGTCGGGCGGCATCCTCATGGCCGTCATGCAGACCGTGGTCGTACCGCTTCTGCCCGACCTGCCACGGCTGACCCACGCCTCGGCGGCCACCGTCTCCTGGATGGTCACCGCGACCCTGCTGTCCGGGGCGGTGCTCACCCCCGTGCTCGGCCGGGCCGGCGACATGTACGGCAAGCGCCGGGTGCTCACCGCCGCGCTCGGCCTGATGACCGCCGGCTCGGTGATGTGCGCCTTGTCCTCCGACATCGGCGTGCTCATCACGGCCCGCGCCCTCCAGGGCGCCGCCGCCTCCGTCGTCCCGCTCTCGATCAGCATCCTGCGCGACGAACTCCCGCCGGAGCGCCGGGGCTCGGCGGTGGCGCTGATGAGCTCCACGGTCGGCATCGGCGCCGCCCTAGGCCTGCCGCTCGCCGCGCTGGTCGTCCAGTACGCCGACTGGCACACCATGTTCTGGCTGACCAGCGCCCTGGGCGCACTCGGTGTGGCGGCCACCTGGTGGGCGGTCAGGGAGTCGCCGGTGCGCGAACCCGGCCGCTTCGACGTCCTCGGCGCGCTGGGCCTGGCCGCCGGACTGGTGTGCCTGCTGCTGGGCGTCTCCCAGGGCGGCCAGTGGGGCTGGGACAGCCCCCGGATCCTCGGGCTGTTCGTCGCGGCCGCCGCCGTCCTCACCCTGTGGTGGTGGCAACAGCTGCGCGCCGAGCGGCCCCTGGTCGACCTGCGCCTGGTCACCCGGCCGCGGGTGGGCCTGTCCCATGTGGCGGCCCTGCTGACCGGCTTCGCCTTCTACGCCAACTCGCTCGTGACCGCCCAGCTGGTGCAGGCCCCGAAGGCCACCGGCTACGGCCTCGGGCTGTCCATCGTCGCCACCGGCCTGTGCCTGCTGCCCGGCGGCGTCACCATGCTGCTCTTCTCGCCCCTGTCCGCCCGCATCTCCGCCGCGCGCGGCCCGCGCGTCACCCTCGCCCTCGGCGCCGCCGTCATCGCCTGCGGCTACGCGGTCCGCATCGCCGACAGCCGCGACCTGTGGATGATCATCCTCGGTGCCACGGTGGTGGCGACCGGCACCACCCTCGCCTACTCCGCACTCCCGACCCTGATCCTGCGGGCCGTCCCGGCCACCCAGACCGCCTCCGCCAACGGCGTCAACGTCCTCATGCGCACCATCGGCCAAGCCGTCTCCAGTGCCGCCGTCGCCGCCGTCCTCGTCCACCACAGCAGCCCCGTCGGCGGCGTTCCGGTGCCCACACTGCACGGCTATCTGCTGGCGTTCGCGATGGCCGGCGCCATCGCCCTCGCCGCCTGCGCCGCGGCCCTGTCCATCCCGGGCGACGGGCCCTGCGGCGACACCCGGCGCGCCGGAGGAGCAGCCCGGGGCACGCGAGACGAGGCGATGGAGGGAGCATGAGTGCCGTGAGCACTCCATCCGGCCCCCGAGCGCCCGCCCCCGAAGCCCCCGCACGTCGCGACGCCGAGGCCACCAAGGCGGTCATCCTCAAGGCCGCCCGTTACCTGCTGGCCCGGCGCGCGCACGCCGACATCACCCTGAAGGCCGTCGCCGAACGGGCCGGTGTCAGCCCGCCGTTGATCCTGAAGTACTTCGGCAACAAGGACGCCCTCTTCGCCCGGGTCATGTCCTTCGACACCGACGCGGACGACCTGCTCGACGCGCCTCTGGCGGAGCTGGGCCGCCACATGGTCCGCCATGTGCTGGCCAGCCAGCGCGAGCGCGGTGCCGACCCGCTGGTGCGCATCGCCTTCGCGCCCCTGCAGGGCGACCACGGCGAGATCCTGCGCGCGAACTTCCGCTCCCAGGTGACCGAACGCCTCGCCGCCCGGCTCACCGGCCCCGACGCCGGTCTGCGCGCCGAACTCGCCGTCGCCGGCCTCCTCGGGCTCGGCGCGATGTACGGCATCGCACGCGGTCCGCACCTGCGCGAGACCGACATCGACGTCATCGCCGACCGCTACGGCCCCCTCGTACAGGAACAGCTGACGCCCGGCACCTGAGTCACTCGACGGCCTGGGGGCCGGTCAGCAGCGCCTCAGCGCACCTGCGGAACGCCGCGAGCAGGCGGCCGTTGTCGCCCGCGCGGGTCGCCAGCGCGACATGGCTCGGTTCGACGCCGTGCAGCGGGATCGAGGTGAGGCCGGGGCGGATGCGGATGCCGGGGACGCCCGCCGCGATCGCCACCGCCTGCCCGGAGGCGACGAGTTCGAACTTGTCCTCGATGTCGTCGATGTAAGGGCCGTCCGGGGCCGGGCTGCCGTCGGGCCGGGGGTCGATGCGCCAGAACGCGTCCCAGAGCCGGTCCGGCACCCGGGGGAGCGGCTCGTCCGCGATGTCGTCCACGGTGACCGACTCCTTGCCCGCCAGCCGGTGGTCGAGTGGGACGACCAGGACGCGCGGTTCGTCGTAGAGGACCGTCACCCGCAGGCCCTCGGTGACGAACGGCAGCCGGGCCACGAGCGCGTCCACGCGGTGGCCGAGCAGCGCGTCCCGCGCCTCGTTCCAGCGCAGATGCGCGGTCCGCACATCGGCCTCGGGGAACCTGCGCCGCAGGTCGCGCACCGCCGGGGTGACGAAGACGCCGGTGGTGAAGCCGACGGTGATCCGGCTGGGCTCGGCGGCGGCCCGGGCGACGGCGGCGGCCTGGGCCGCGGCGCGCAACAGCGCCCTGGCACGCGGCAGGAAGGCCTCTCCGGCCTCGGTGAGCCGGGTGCCCTGCGGGCTGCGGTCGAACAGCCGGGCACCCAACTGCTGCTCCAGCCGCTGCACTTGACGGCTCAGGGACGGCTGGGCGATGTGCAGGGCGGTCGCGGCGCGGCCGAAGTGCCGGTGCTCGGCGACGACCGTGAAGTACCGCACCAGCCGAAGGTCGAGGTCCACGTGGGCGGCCGAGTCGGTCATGCCTCAAGCGTACTGCCGACCCCGCGCTTCCTGGGGGCTGAAGCGGCTTCGACCTGTGGTGATGCCTGTTTCGCATTGCGTCATGCGAAACAGGTTTTGGACCTGGAGGTGGCCCCGGAGCAACGATGAAGGCATTTCCCCCAGCATTCGAGGAGCGGTCGACATGCGTGTTTTTGTCACCGGTGCCACGGGGTTCGTCGGATCCGCCGTGGTTCCCGAACTCATCGCTGCCGGGCACGAGGTCGTCGGCCTGGCCCGCTCGGACGAGGCGGAGGCCTCGCTGAAGTCGGCCGGTGCCGAGGCGTGCCGCGGCAGCCTGGACGACCCCGAGGGGCTGGCCCGCGCCGCGGCCGCGGCCGACGGCGTGATCCACCTGGCCTTCATCCACGACTTCACCGACATCTACGCAGCGGGCGCCACCGACCTGCGCGCCATCGAGGCGATCGGCGCCGCCCTGGCCGGCTCCGGCAAACCCTTCCTGGTCACCTCCGGCACCGGGATCGCCAGGGCGGACGGTGTGATCACCGAGGAGCACGGGCCCGCCCCGGGCAGCCACCGGGCCGCGTCCGAGGAGGCCACGCTCGCGCTGGCCGAGCGCGGGGTGCGGGCCTGCCTGGTCCGGCTCGCCCCCTCCGTGCACGACCGGGGCGACCAGGGCTTCGTCCCGCGCCTGATCGAGATCGCCCGGGCGAAGGGCGTGTCGGCCTACATCGGCGACGGCGCCAACCGCTGGACGGGCGTGCACCGTTCGGACGCGGCCCGGCTGTACCGGCTGGCCCTGGAGTCCGCGCCGGCCGGCGCCCGGCTGCACGCGACCGACGAGGAAGGGGTGCCCTTCCGGGACATCGCCGCGGTCATCGGACGGCATCTGGAGGTGCCCGCCGTCAGCGTGCCCGCCGAAGGGGCCCAGGACCACTTCGGCTGGCTCGGCCGGTTCGCCGGCGTCGACTGCCCGTCGTCCAGCGCGCGGACCCGTGGGCTCCTCGGCTGGGAGCCGCAGGGGCCCGGCCTCCTGGCCGACCTCGACGAAGGCCACTACTTCGAGGCGTAGTCAGCTGCTTCGAGGCGTAGTCGGCTGCTTCCAGGCGTTTTCAGCGCAGCAGACGGTCGAGGAAGCCGTTTCCGAACGGGAAATCCCGGGAGTTCGGCCGCGGCGAGGGCCGGATCGGCCGCCGCCAGCACGGGTACGGCGGCCGGTGCGGCGGCCGTGCGCAAAAGGCCGCGGCGGCGCACGGGCGCCGAACCACCGCTCCGGGAAGGAAGGTTGCTCACTGAGCGACCGATCACGGACTCACGCTGAGGGCCGCTTTACGGCAACCGGGTCTCCGTCGAGTCCTCAACCACTGATGTGGGTGCAACACGCACAGGCTCGCGCCGGAGCGACGTGTTCCGCCGGACGCGAGACCTGATGACACACTGACGCCATGGACGAACGCGTAATCGGCAGGTCGGGTCAGCGGGCATCGGTCGTCGGGCTCGGCACATGGCAGCTGGGCGCCGACTGGGGCGACGTGGACGACACGGAGGCCCTGTCCGTCCTGGAGGCGGCGGCCGAGTCGGGGGTCACCTTCTTCGACACGGCCGACGTGTACGGCGACGGACGCAGCGAGTCGACCATCGCCGCCTTCCTGGGCGGCCGGCCCGATCTGCACGTGCTGGTGGCCACCAAGATGGGCCGCCGGGTCGAGCAGATCCCCGAGAACTACGTCCTCGACAACTTCCGCGCCTGGAACGACCGGTCCCGCCGCAACCTCGGCGTCGACCGCCTCGACCTGGTGCAGCTGCACTGCCCGCCCACCCCCGTCTACTCCTCCGACGAGGTGTTCGACGCCCTCGACACCCTGGTGGACGAGGAGCGGGTCGCCGCGTACGGCGTGAGCGTGGAGACCTGCGCCGAGGCGCTGACCGCGATCGCCCGGCCGAACGTGGCGAGCGTGCAGATCATTCTCAACCCGTTCCGCATGAAGCCCCTGTACGAGGTGCTCCCGGCGGCGCGCGAGGCGGGCGTCGGTGTCATCGCGCGCGTGCCGCTCGCCTCCGGTCTGCTGTCCGGCAAGTACACCAAGGACACGGTCTTCGCGGCCGACGACCACCGCACCTACAACCGGTACGGCGAGGCCTTCGACCAGGGCGAGACCTTCTCCGGCGTCGACTACGCGACCGGCGTCGAGGCGGCCGCCGAGTTCGCCGCGCTCGCTCCCGAGGGATACACCCCGGCCCAGCTGGCCCTGCGCTGGATCGCCGAGCAGCCCGGCGTCACCACGGTCATCCCCGGCGCCCGCAACCCGGAGCAGGCCCGGGCCAACGCGGCCGCCGCCAAGCTGCCGCCGCTGCCCGAGGAGACGTTCACCGCGATCCGTGACCTGTACGAGCGCCGGATCAAGGACCAGGTCGAGCAGCGCTGGTAGGTGCCGTCCGGGCGGTCAGCCGGCCGTACGGGCTTCCAGTGCGGCCAGCTGACGGTCGTGCACCCTGCTGAGCAGCAGCAGCGAGAGCACGGCCCCGATCAGGGCGCAGAACATGTCCCACTGCGTGTCCCACACATCGCCCTGGGTGGCGAGGAAGGCGTCCGCGTTGTGCCCGCCGATCACGGCGGCCGCCCACTCCAGCAGTTCGAAGCAGGCGCTGAAGGCGAGACAGGCGCACACGGTGAGCGGGGCCAGCCAGCGGCTGCCGCGCAGCGGTGAAGTACGGCTGAGCAGTTCGCGGACGAGGACGGCCGGGACGAAGCCCTGCATCAGGTGCCCGAACCGGTCGTACGGGTTGCGGGACAGACCGAAGGCGTCCCGCACCCAGTCGCCCACCGGCACCTGCGCGTAGGTGTAGTGGCCGCCGACCGCGAGGACCAGCGCGTGCACGGCCAGCAGCCCGCACAGCAGCCCGGTCAGCGGGAAGCGCCGCCAGACCAGCACCACCAGGGGCAGCCCGACCAGCGCCCAGACCGTCTCCAGGAACCAGGTCGTGCGGTCGTGCACGTCCCACGCCGACACGGCGAGGCCCACGGCCACCACACCCGCGAACAGGGCGGGCGGCACGCGGCGCGGTGCGGCCAACGAGGCGGGGTGCACTGCGGTCATGGCGGGGCTCCTTGCGGGAGGAGAGGAAGAAGCCTCCATCGTGGCGGCGGCCGACGGGCCCGGGCATGAGTACCGCTACTCAGCCCGGGCTGAGGATGTCCGCCAGGCACTACGACCGGCTTCCGTGAGCCCCGCGCAGCGCGGCCAGGCAGGTGCCGATGGCCTGCTGGAGGTCCTCCAGGCGCTGGACCATGTCGTCCTCGTAGAAGTCCTGGGCGTCGTCGAAGGTCAGCTCCTCGAACGCCCGGGTCGCCTTCTGCAGGCTGCTGTAGAACTTCGTCCGCCGCTCCTGGACCCGCAGTTCGGGGTCGGCCTCGACCGTCTCGGCGACGAGGGACTTCATGGTGTCGTAGGCCTCGGTGGCCCACTCGCCGGTGTCCTCGCCGTCCTCCAGCTCGTCGATCAGCGACAGATGCCGCTCGGCCTCCTCGCGCAGCCCGACGGGCGCGTCCACGGTCTGCCCGGCCGGCGTCTTGATCTGGCCGGACTCGGCGATCTGCCGGACGTAGCCGATCCGGTCGGCGGCACGGCTCTCGCTCGCCACGGCCTTCTTCAGGTCGTCGGAGCGTACGACGTCCCGGGCCAGCTCGGCCTGCAGGTCGGGGTCCTCCTTGAGCCGGTCCAGCAGGGCGGAGCGGGCGGCCCGGGCGGTGGAGGGGTCGGCGAGGATCGCGGCGCGCAGCGCGGTGGGGTTCTCGGCGACCTCGAGGGCCTTGGTGGGGCGGATGCCCTCGGCATCGGCGGCCTCGGCGATGGCGGTGCCGCGCTCGGAGGTGGCGCTGTTGCGGGAGACGTAGTAGCTGAGCCACACGTCGGCGTCCGGCAGCTCGACGTCCTGGCCCGGCTGGAGCGCCTCGAACTGCGGGACGAGCCCGTCGTCGGCCGCGCGGTCCCAGGCCTTGTAGTAGCGCATGACCCGCTCGGGCGAGCAGCCGGCCAGCTCCGCGAACTCCCTCGCCGACACCTTCGGCGTCTCACCGGCGGCCTGTCCGCCCGGCCGCACACTGCGCGCCACCATCAGCGCGAAGGCCCAGCCGCCGGTGCGCGCGTAGCCGCCGAACTCGCGTGCGTCCCGCGCCACGAGGTCGGACAGGGGCGCCGCGGTCGGCGCGGACGTCTCGGACGGGTCGGTCGCAACGGTCACGGATGACTCTCCTGGAGGCATGTCTCAACGGGACCGCACTCGGTGTGTGAGTGCGACTGAGCAGCCTATATCCACCCATTGGCGATGCTTTGACGGCCCTGCCGTCCAGTGCGGGGCGCCGGTCAGACCTTCGCCTCGCGGAAGGTCTGCAGGAACGTCCTGAGAGCGAGCCGGTTGCCGGCATCGTCCCAGGCATTGGCCGGCGTCGTGAAACGAAGGGAGAAGCTGTGCCCGCCGCCGAGCAGGAATCCGCGCCCGAAGGTGTGCACCCGCGCGTCGCCGGACCCGGACAGCCACTCCAGGTCGGCTGCCTGGTAACCCTGGTAAGTGGTGGCCCGGATGCTGCCGACCCGGTGATAGCCGGGGAGCCGCTCCAGCACGGGTTCGACCTCGTCCCGCCATACGGCGACCGGATCCGGGCCGGCCTGCTCGCTGTAGGTGACGGCGAGGGCCGGGGAGTCGGCGTCCGTGCCGAAGGTGATGCGGTAGGCGTGGTCGGCCCCGCGTGAGGTGGACAGCCGCTTCCAGCCGTCCGGCAGGGCCACGGAGAAGCCCTCCGGGGCCGTGTAGCGGTGGAAGCCGGCAGGCAGGGCCGGGGACGGTGAGCTGCTGGGGCTCGGTCTGGTGCTCGTGCTCGTGCTCGTGCTCGTGCTTGTGGCTGTGCTGGGACTGGCGCTCGGGCTGGGGGTGTTGTTCTCGGGGCGGTCGGCCGGTGGGGTGGCCGTGGCGGTGGGCAGCGGCGGCTCGGCGGCGGTGGAGGTGCCGGGCAGCTGTTGGGTCGAGGCCAGGACGGCCGCAGCGACGGTGACGACGGCCAGCGCGGTCCCGGCCACCATCATCCGTCTGCCGCGTTCCGGGCCCATGTGCCGTACGGCCACGTAGGCGCTGCGCAGCCGGGGCGTGGGCGCGGGGTCGCGGTCCGCGTCGGCGTCCTCGTCGAGAGCCCGGATCAGCGCCTTGCGGACCACCGGCCGGGTCAGCCGCTCCCGGGAGTTCTTGCGCAGCAGCCCCTGGACGGACTGGGTGAGCGGGCCGGTGCGCAGCGGGGTGCGCAGGGGCAGCCGGTCCACGGCCTTCAGGGTGGCGTCCGGGCGGCCCCGGTCGCGAAACGGCGGGCGCCCCTCGACCGTCGTGTAGAGGATCGCGCCCAGCGCCCACAGGTCGGCCGCCGGTCCGATGCGCTCGTCGCGGGCCTGTTCCGGCGAGGCGTACGACGGTGCCGTGAGCCTCGGGGCCAGCGTCGCGCCCGCCAGCCCGAACCCGGCGACCACGACCGGGCCCCCGTCCCGGACGAAGACCTGGCCGGGGCTCAGCTCGCCGTGGGTGATGCCCTCGTCGTGCGCGGCCTGGAGCACGTCGAGGAGTTCGAGGCCGATCCGCGCCGCCCGCACCGGGTTGAACGGGCCTTCGCGGTCGAGGAGTTCGTTGAGGGGGGTGCCGTCGATCCAGTCCGTGACCGTCCACAGGGCGCCCGCCTCCACGACGGCGTCGACGACGGTGGCGACCTGGCCGGGGCACAGGAGCCGCATGACCTCGGAGGTCCGGACGACCCGGGCCGTGGCGCGGCGCAGGGTGTCCGCGTCGCAGCTCTCCGGGAGGCCGATCTGTGCCACCAGGCGGGGCTGGTTCGCCGTCACGTCCTCCGCGTACCACCACAGCCGGTTCGTCTCCCGGGCGAAGACCTCGAGGAGCCGGTACCGGCCGGCGACCAACTCGTGTGCGGAGGCGTGCGCCTTGACCATGGTCATCCCTCGCTGAAACCCCTGACTCGTCCTTTCTCACAGGTACGCGGGGTGCGCGGGGGAGTGTTCAAAGATTCCGGAACTCCGGCCCTTTCCTGCCTTTTATTCAACTCGTCGAAAGCGCTTGCGGGTTTGGGGTGGCGGCACATGACCGGGCATCGACCTGCGGGTAACCGACGGTAAATGCCCGGGTGCGCCGCCGCGTTCGGAGCGTGCGCGGTCAACGCGGTTTCAGAGGTCGCGGGCCACCAGGAAGTCCAGCAGGCGAAGCAGTTCGTCGGCGGCGGGCAGCGGGACCTCGGTGAGCAGGGAGCGCGCGGTGGCGGTGTGCGTGCGGGCTTCGGCCAGCGTCGCCGTGCGGCCGCCCGCCTGCTCGATCAGCGCGGCCGCCTCCTCGGTCCGACCGGGGTGGTCCAGCACAGCGGGCAGGTGGCGGGCCGCGGAGGAGTCCAGCGCGGCCAGGACCGGGAAGGTCTTCTTGCGCTCCCGCAGATCGCCGCCGACCGGCTTGCCGGTGACGGCCGGGTCGCCCCAGATACCCAGCACGTCGTCCACCAGCTGGAAGGCGACGCCCAGATGCCGCCCGGCGCGGTCCAGCGCGGTGACGACCGGCTCGGGCGCCCCGCCGAGCGTGGCCCCGAGCGCCGCGGCGCAGCCCAGCAGCGCGCCCGTCTTGTGCTCCGCCATCGCCCGGTACTCCTCGGGCGTGACCCGCTCCGGCCCGCCGAAGGGCCGCGCGGCGAACAGCAGGTCGTCGGCCTGCCCGCGCACCAGATCGGCCAGGGCCGCGGACAGGAGCCGAACGGCACCGGGACCGCCCGGCACGGCGGCGAGGGTCTCCACGGCGAGTGCGAACAGGGCGTCCCCGGCGAGGACCGCCGGACCCGTGCCGTACGCCTTCCACACGGCGGGGCGCCGGCGCCGGGTGGCGTCGCCGTCCATGATGTCGTCGTGGAGCAGGGAGAAGGCGTGCACCAGCTCCACCGCGACCGCCGCCGGGACCCCGGCCCGCCCGTCGGCGCCCGCCGCCCGGGCGCCGAGCACCGCCAGCGCCTGCCGTACGCCCTTGCCGCCCGGCGCGGCGGCGGGAGCGCCGCCGACCTCGCACCAGCCGAAGGAGTACGCGGCCATCTCGGCCACCCAAGGGTGCAGCCGTGCCACCGCCTCCGTCAGCGCGGGGCGCACCAACTCCCCGCAACGGTCGAGGATTTCGGGAGCCGAGGGCGGCGCCTGCACCGCCGAGGGGAGCGCGGTCACCGTACGACCTCCGCGTCCAGGCCGAACTCCGCCTGCGCCCGGGCCACCATCTCCCGCGCGTGCCTGAGTCCGCTGCGCTCCAGCACCCGGGCCAGATCGGTGAGTTCGGCCGCTGTCTCGGCGCGGTCGCGGCCCAGTTGGGCCAGCGACTTGGCCAGGCCCAGCCGGGCCAGCGCCTCGCCGCGTGGCTCGCTCATCGCCCGGAACTCCTCCAGGGCCAGCTCGTACAGGTCCCGGGCCTCGGCGTACCGCCCCGCGCGGTAGAAGACGTTCCCGCGCATCTTGTGGTTGTAGGCGAGCGCGCTGGACAGGTTCATCGCCCGGCAGGTGACCTCCGCCCGCGCCAGCAGCTCCAGCGCCCGCTCGGTGTCCTTGTCGCGGACCGAGAGGACGTCGGCGAGCCCGCGCAGCGCCCAGGCGTGGCCGCGCCGGTCCTCGGCCCGCTCGGATATCTCCGCCGCCTCCTCGAAGAGCGCGTACGCCTTGTCGTACTCCCCGGTGTTGCGGTGCATCTGCGCGATGCCCTCCAGCGCCCACACCGTGTGCCGGGCCTCCCCGCGCCTGCGGGCCTCGGCCAGCAACTGCTCGTGCAGCCGGCCGACCGCCTCGTAGTCGCCCTGGATGCGGCCGGTCTCCGCGAGGCCCGCCAGCGAGTAGCCGCGGACAACGATGTCGCCGCCCTGCTCGCCGAGTTCGGCCGCGAGCCCGAGCAGCCGCCAGGCCAGCGGGAACGCGCCGCGCTGCCGGGCGAGGGTGCCGCCGCTCCACAGTGCCCACGCCATCGCGGCCGTGTCCCCGGCCTCCCGGGCGAACCGGTAACTCGCCTTCCAGGCCCGGTCGGCGTCCCGCACCTGGCCGAGCCGCCGGTGGGCCTCGGCGACGGCGAGCCCGCAGCGGGCCGCCTCGTCGGGGCGGCCCGACCGCTCGGCCTCGCGCAGCCGCTCGGTGCCCTCGCTCAGCACGTCGACGAGCGAGGAGTTCACGGACAGGGTGGTCAGGGCGCCCTGGTACTCCGGGGCGAAAGCCTTGCCGTACATGCATGCCTTTCTATACACGGTGTGTATACATAATGTGTATAGCGTGCCGAAAACACGCCCTGACCCCGGGGGCCAGGGCTTGGTCTGTTGTCGGTCAAGACGCCGGTACGGCAAAGGGGGTTGCCTGTGAGGCGTAGATCACGTCACGGGGCGTCAGTGCTGCTGCGCCTTCTGCGGGGTCTCCTCGCTCGGCCGTACCACGACGTAGCCCTCACCCTGGAGCATCAGCTGGACGGCCTCCCCGGAGCCGCCGCGCAGCATCGAGCCGAACGACTGGGAGCGGTGCAGGGACGTCTGCAGATGCGCGGTCCAGCCGACCACCGCGTCCGTGTCGACGTACACCGGGTACTGGGCCGAGACCGGTATGACCAGCGGGTTGCCCTCACAGACCAGGCCGAGCCGGCCCTGCCCGCTGAACACGCTGTTGAACAGGCCGCCGCCGGCGATGCCCGAGCCCTTCACGGTCTTGATCTCGTACGACAACGAGGGGTCGAAACACAGGACGTTGCGGCCGTTGACGGTGAACTGGTCGCCCGGCTCCACCTCGACGATGAAACAGTTCTGCGCCTCGTGCGCGAACCACACCTCGCCCTGGCCGCGCACCGCCATCAGCGGCAGCCCCTCGCCGGTGACCGCGCGCTTGAGCATGCCGCCCACGCCCTGGCCCTTGCGCTCGAACTGGAGGCCGCCACGGTAGGCGATCATCGCGCCCTGGCGGGCGTACATCTCGCCGTTCACCGCGTACTTGATGCACTTGGCGTTCTCGACTGTCATGCCCGGCTCGACGGCCGGGCGCACCATGTGCTGACTGGAAAAGAGATCACCCTTCATGTGGGGCATGGTGTCCCGGAAGGTGCCGCTCCGCCAAGATCACGGTATGTGCCCGGTCAGCCACCGAACAGCTGGGCCCAGTAGGTGCCCGCCCGGCCGCCGCCGGTGAAGCCGACGCCGATGTGCGTGAAGTCCGGTTCGAGGATGTTCGCGCGGTGACCCGGGCTGTTCATCCAGCCGTCCACCACCTCGGCGGGGGAGCGCTGTCCGCAGGCGATGTTCTCGCCGATGGTGCGCCGGCGGGAGCCCGCGGCGGCGGCCCGGTCCCAGGGCCGGCTGCCGTCGGGGCAGGTGTGCGCGTAGAAGTCGCGGGCCACCATGTCCGCACAGTGCGCCTGCGCGGCCCGCGCGAGCGGCGGATCCGCCGTCAGCGGTGCCAGTCCGGCCCTCGCCCGCTCGGCGTTGGTGAGTGCGACGACCTCGGCGACCGTCCGGGACAACTCGTCCGGCGCCAGGGGCCTGGCCCACAGTGCGGTCCAGTACCGGTCGCCCGCGTCGGCGTGGGCCAGGCCGAGATGGGTGAAGCCCGGGTCGAGCAGGGTGCGCCGGGCCTGGCCGGTGTCCAGGCAGTAGGCGACGAACTCGGCCGGGGTGCGCGGCCCGGACACGAGGTGCTCGCCGATGGTGACGTACGTGTATCCGGTGGCCGTGATCCGCTGGTGAACCGAGACGCCGTCCAGGTCCTCGGCGGTGAGCCGACCGGCGGCGGCCATCGCGTCGGCGTGCGCCCGGGCGGCGGAGCCGAGGCGCGCGTCTATCGCCACCGGAGGGGAACCGGCCCGGGCCCGGGCGGAGTTGACCAGCCCGAGGAAGCCGTCGGCGTCCGGACCGGGCGCCGCCCGCGCACCGTCGTCCACAACGTCCACCCCGAAGTCCCGGGCCAGCCCCGCCAGCCCGTCGGCGTACCCCTGCCCGATCGCCCGCAGCTTCCAGCCGGGCCCCCGCTGATACAGCTCGGCGAGCAGCAGCACGGTCTCCGGCCCGAGCCGCGGCGGGACGAAACGGGACCAAACATGCCCGGAGCTGTCGGCGACTTCGAGCCGGGGCGCGGGCAACCGCCCCAGAGGCGTGCCCGGCTCGGCCGCACTGACGGCAACGGTGACCCGGGCGGCCCCGTGCCGCAGCCGCGCCGGATCGACGTGGAGCGTGTCACCACGCAGCCGCACACCGGGCGCGCCCGGCTGGTTGTAGAACACGAAGTCCCCGTCCCCACCGACCTTCCCGCCCCCGTCCGTGACGAGGGCGGACACATCGAAGGGCCCGGCGACCCGCAACAGCAGCGCACCACCCGGCAGGGCCAGATTCCCTCCGGGAACCAACTCGCTCGTCACATCACAGGCAACGCGTGGCAAGCCCCGGTGAGTTCCGGCCCCATGACCCGGGTGATCGCCGCTCTGCCCGACTCCGGCGACATCGACCAGGTCCTCCAGGGGCCGGCAAACGACGAGTACAGGCAGGTGGGTTAGATTCGTGGTCGTCTTCGCAAGTCCCCACCGCCTGAGGAACTGCCCGTGTCCCAAATTCCACCCCTGGGCGGCCTGAACGCCTCGTACACCTCGGCGCAGACACGACGCAACCGGCTGATCTTCCTCGGTCTGGTCCTTGTCCTCGCGGGCATGGTGGCGTTCTGGGCCTTGGGCCCGTACGACACGAAGGACCAGTCCGCGACGCTCAAGGCCGGTGACTGCTTCCAGAACATCGGGACGGACAAGGAAGCGAAGACCAAGAAGCTCGACTGCGCTGACCCGCACGCCGACTACAAGGTCCTGAAGATGGACAAGGACGGAGTCGTCGATACCTTCTCGTGCTCCGACGTCCCGGGCACGACCGGCTCGCTCACCCAGTCAGGCCCCGGAAAATGGTTCGTCGTCTGCTTCAAGAAAAACGACGAGAAGGGCAAGAAATAGCTGGGCGCAGCCCACCCCCACCAACTGACCGTTCCAGGACGAGGCTGCGTCTTCGCCTCACTCGACCGTGGCCGCCCGGGTTCCAGGCGTCGCGTGATCCTCGATCGCCGACACTCCGCTCGCAGCATCATCTGCCTTCGACGACTGCGCCGGTCATTCGGAAACCGTCGGTCAAGGGGCGCGCGGGGCTGTATCGGCATGCGGCTCCGCCGCACGGGCGCGACCAGCCCCCACCCACCCGCACGCGACGACGCAATCCCTACTCCTTCAAGTCCCTCTCCATCACCGCTGAGTCACCCAGCTCCTTCGCCGGCTTGCCACAGAACGCCGACTCCAGCACCCCCGCCAACGTGTTCAGCACCGTCGAGTTGTTGGACGTGTTGGCCAGAGCGGTGACACTCCGCTTCCCGTCCTTCGAGGCGAACGCATACGTGTAGTACCCCTGCACCGCCCCCGTGTGCCCGTACACCGAAACCCCGCACGACAGATCCCGCCGCCGCAGCCCGAGCCCGTACGACGTCGTGCTGTTGACCCGCGTGAACCGCTCCATCTCCGCGAGCCGCGCAGCGGACATCAGCTTCCCCCGCAGCAGCGCCGAGTAGAACGTGTTCAGGTCCCGCGCGCTGGAGATCATCGCGCCCGCGCTCTGCGCCCACGACACCGTCTGCGCGGTCGCGTCGACCAGCTGGGTGCCGGCCGTGTCCGGGGTGAGGTACCCGCGCGTGTACCGGCCCGGGATCTTCGTGTCGGGGTGGACGTAGAAGGTGTCGGTCAGCTTCAGCGGCTTGAGGATGCGGTTGTCGTACTCGGTCTTCACGGAGTGCCCGGTGAGCTTCTCGATGAGCATGCCCGCCACGACGAAGTTCGTGTTGGAGTAGGAGTACGCGGCGCCGGGCGCGTTGGTGCGGGGCTTCTTCAGCGAGAGCGTGACCAACTGCTGGTAGGTGTAGACCTTGTTCCGTACCGCCTCGAAGCCGGACACGCTCTTGGCGAACATGTCGTTGCTGTAGTCGTACAGGCCGCTGCGGTGGCTCAGGATGTGCCGGACCGTGATGCGGTCGTCCGGCAGCAGCTTGGGCAGGTAGCGGTTGACCGGGGCGTCCAGGTCCAGCTTGTGCTCGTCGGCCAGCTGCAGCAGGACCACGGCCGAGAAGGACTTGGTGACGCTGCCGATGCGGAAGCGGTCGCCGGTGCTGATGCCCTGCCGTGTGCTGCGGTCGGCGACGCCCCGGCTCAGCCGGTACGTGCTGCCGTCGTCGTCGATCCGGGCCAGGGCACCGGGCGCGCCCTGCGCCACCGCCGAGCGCAGCACCGCGTCCAGGCCCGTGGTGTCGGGCGCCGGAAGCGCCGCCGGCGTGGGTGCGTCCGCGGTCGCGGCCCGCGCCGGGAACGCGACGAGCGACAGCACGACCGCTCCGAGTACCGCACCCCTGCTCACCCTTGCTGAGACCATCCGGCTCTCACTCCCGTCCTTGCGGTTTCTGATGCGACATCGGTCACATCCCGGCCTGGGAACCTAGAGGATCCGGGCAACGTCTCCACAGCCGACACACAGTTGGCCGTATCGTGATCACCCCCGCGGCAGGCATTCGCAAAGGATTGTCATAGAAAACCGCGAAATGGATCATTCCGGCTTTACGTGCGCATGACTCATCCGTAAGGGTTACTCCTCGGAGCCCGACCAGCTCCCATGGCGCCCAACAGTGCCATGTCTCAAGGCAGTTGGTGATCCCGACTGTCTTCGAACGAAGGAACCCTGATCAGATTGCGTAGACCGCACATACGCAGCGTGGCGGTCGCCGTCGCGGTGACGACGGCTGCTACGGGCCTGGCCGGTACGGCCTTCGCGGGTCCCTCCACGGGGGTGGAGCGGTCCGCCGCGTCCGCCGCCTCGACGGCCACGCTGGTGGTGGAGGCGGCGCGTACCGCGGCCTTCGCCCACACGGCGGCGACGGGCGTCTCGCAGGGCGACGAACTTCACGTCCAGGACGTGATGATCGACCCCGAGGGTGCGCGCCACGTCCGCTTCGTCCGCACTCACAATGGAATGCCCGTTCTCGGTGGTGACCTGATCGTCCACCTGAACCGGCAGCTGGCCTACACGGGTGTCACCCGCGCGGCCGGCGAGTCCGTCAAGCCCGCCACCACCAAGGCCAAGCTGACCGCCGGTCAGGCCGCGGCGAAGGCCGCCCAGGCCGCCAAGGGCGACGCGGGTGACGCCGAGCTGGTCGTGGACGCCCGTGGCGGCGCTTCCGCCCTCGCCTACCAGGTGACCGTGACCGACAAGGGTGCCTCCAGCACCGTCGTCATCGACGCCGTCACCGGCAAGGTGCGCAGCAACACGCCCGACGCGGACCAGTTCCTGTCGCCGAAGCTGGTCGACACGCTGCGCAAGCGCGGCGAGACCATCGACCCGGCCACCGGTATCGGCTCCGACGCCGCCGCCGACCTGCTCGGCTCGGGTGTCTCCGGCGCGACGAGCTACCCCTCGGCCGCGCACGGCACCGGCAAGACCCTCTTCGTGGGCAACGTCGGTCTGACCACCACGGCGACCTCGCGCGGCCACTACCAGCTCAAGGACCCGACCCGGTACGGCACCGAGACCCGGGACGCCAAGGGCAAGTACACGGAGAGCTTCGGCGCGGGCACGAAGTTCACCAACACCACCAACGTGTGGGGCAACAACAAGACCAGCAGCCGTGCCAGCGCGGCCGCGGACGCCCAGTACGGCGTGACCAAGACCCTGGACTTCTACAAGAAGACCTTCAACCGCAAGGGCATCGCCAACAACAGCAAGGCCGCCCGCGCGATGGTCCACTGGGGCAACAAGGTCGCCAACGCGTTCTGGGACCCGACCTGCAACTGCATGCTGTACGGCGACGGCGACGGCCGGGTATTCAAGAAGCCGCTCGTCGTCCTCGACGTCACCGGCCACGAGCTGACCCACGGCGTGGTGGAGGCGACCGCGAAGCTGGAGCCGACCTTCGTCGACAGTCGCGGCAACCAGTACGGCGAGCCCGGCTCGCTCAACGAGTCGCTCGCCGACATCTTCGGCTCCAACGTGGAGTTCTACGCGAACAACACGAAGGACACGCCGGACTACCTGATCGGCGAGAAGCTGGGCCTGGACCAGAAGTTCCTGCGCCGCCTCGACCACCCGTCGCTCGACAAGCTCGAGGGCACGATCGACTACTGGTCGCCGGACACGTACTACACTGAGGTGCACGCCGGCTCCGGTGTCTCCTCGCACGCCTACTACCTCCTCGCGGAGGGCAGCGGCAGCAAGACGATCAACAACGTCAAGTACAACTCGCCGACCTACGACGGCTCCACGGTCAAGGGCATCGGCCGCACCAAGGCCACGGCCATCTTCTACCGTGCGCTGACCCGCTACATGGTCTCCACCACCGACTTCCACCAGGCGCGCATCGCGACGCTGAAGGCGGCCAAGGACCTGTACGGCTCGACCAGCACCGAGTACAAGACGGTGAACAAGGCGTGGGCCGCGGTGAACGTCACCACCGCCAACACGCCGGCCGCCCGCCACTGACGGACGGCAGCGCACACCAGCACCACCGGATGCCCCGCCTCGCGCGGGGCATCCGCATGTCCCAAGCCGTGCGCCGGTGTCGCCAACTGCCTCCACAACAACCGCTGTTTCACCGTCACCCCGCACGGCAGCGCCCTGCACACCACCGGCTATGAGGCGGCGATGCCCGCTCGGTGAACCGGCGCCAACGCCCTCACCTTCGACAGCGGTTCGGACTACGCACCGGACATCGACCGCATCGACGCCCGCCTCCCCCCGCCAGTAATCGTCCTTCACCGCGACCGCCGCCCCGCAGCGGCCCGCCGCGACTCCCGCGCCCGACCCCCGTCACCAGCTGTGGTGGCGGGCTCTGGGCAACTTCCGCGCCGCGGCGGCCGAGCTGGGCCGGGACGCCGAGTACGCCCGTATCATCGGCGCACTCCGTGACCGCCTCCACCTCCCGGTCGTCAGCCCGAAGACGGGCCGGCTGGAGGAGTGGATGTCCCCCGACAACCTCGGCGAGACGGCTCCACCCTCTCTGACATCGTTGCCGGCGCCACCGCCCTGCTCACCGTCCGCGGCATGGACAGCTTCGGCTGGGCCAACGCCAAGGGCCGGGGCATCTTCCGGATCGACGTCAACTTCGGCACCCCGGCCGCCGCCGTGGATGCTGCTCTACTCCCGCCCCGGCCACCGGACGCTGGGGCCCGCGGCGGCTTCGTCGTGGACCTGCGCCGGCGGGACGGGAAACCCACCGAGGTGCGGATGCGCAGCATCGGCGGCACCATGACCTCCGTGGGATACGCAGGCACGTCCCGGACGGTCCGCCTCAACCCCGGCGGGTCCGTCACGCTGAAGGACGTCGCGTGGTGACCGGCCGGTCGGGGCGCGTCTGCCGGATCGCCGCCGTGCTGCTGGTGGCCGTCGCCTGCCAGTCCGTACCCGCCAGGGCATCCGGCCCGCCGTCCGAGGCCACCGCCCGGGGCTCCGGGGTCGTCACGTGGGCGGCCGGCGCCGACCGGCTGGGCGAGGGCACGGCCGACCGCGGATACCGGCTGGTCGTGCACACCAGCGTCGGCGGCGGTGACCTGCGCATCCGTGTGTCCAACGCCTTCGGTGACCGCCCGCTGACCCTGGACAGCGTCTACGCCGGCCTGCAGCGCCAGGGCGCCGCACTCCGGCCGGGCAGCAACCGGCGGCTGACCTTCGGCGGCGCCCGCACGGTCACCGTCCCGGCCGGTGCCGTCGCGTGGAGCGACCCGCTGCCGGGGAAGGTCCCGGCCGCCGTCAACCTGGTCGTCAGCCTCCACAGCAGCAACGCGGCGGGCCCGGCCACCGGCCACGGCATGGCGATGCAGACGTCGTACCTCGCCCAGGGCGACCACACCGCCGAGGCCGGCGCGGCCAACTGGACCGAGGCGACCGGATCCTGGTGGTACCTCGACGCCGTCTCCGTACGCCCGTCGAACGCCGCCACCGGTGCCGTGGCGGTGCTCGGCGACTCCATCACCGACGGCTGGCAGTCCACCACCGACCTCAACCGGCGCTGGCCCGACTACCTGGCCCGGCGCCTGAGCGGCACCGGTACGACCGTCCAGGGCGTGGCCGACGAGGGCATCTCCGGCAACAAGGTCCTCGCGGACGGCGTCGGGCAGAGTGCCCTGCACCGGCTGGACCGGGACGTCCTCGCCCTGCCCGGCGTGCGCACCGTCTTCCTCTTCGAGGGGGTGAACGACCTCAAGGCCCACTCCGGCGTCACCGCGGCCGACCTGATCGCCGGATACCGGGAGATCGTCCGGCGGGCGCACGCGGCCGGGAAGTGCGTGGTGGGCGCGACCGTCGGGCCGTTCGAGGGCTGGTCCGAATGGGACCCGGCGGCCGAAGCCGTACGCGAGGACGTCAACCGGTTCATCCGCACCAGCGGGGAGTTCGACGCGGTCACCGACTTCGACCGCACCCTGCGCAGCCCCTACGTCCGCGAACGGATCCTGCCCTTCTTCGACAACGGCGACCATCTGCACCCCAACGACAAGGGCATGCAGGCCCTGGCCGACTCCGTCGACCTGGGCAGCCTCGGCTGCTCCCGCTGACAGCCTGGGCCGGCCGGGCCACCCGGACCCGGCCGCCCGGTGCACTGTCTGCGTGCCGATCCGCCGCCGGCTCAGCGCAGCGTCTCGGCCCAGTTCGCCGGCACCCGCCCCGCCGGACCCGGCGCCGGCTGGTCGGCCGGATGACTGACCGGGGGCGCGAGTTCGGGACCGGACTCGTACAGCTCGTTCTTGTCGTAGTTCCAGAACCAGGCCTCGCCCGGCTCGAAGCTGCGGATCACCGGATGCCCGGTCTCCCGGTAGTGGCCGGTGGCGTGCTTGGCGGGGGAGTCGTCGCAGCAGCCGATGTGCCCGCAGGTCGCGCACCGGCGCAGGTGGAACCACCAGCCGCCGGCCTCGTCGCACTCCACGCACCCGGTGCCGCTCGGCGGAACGCTCGGGTCGATGGCGGCCTCGTCGCTCATACTGCCTCCTCGGGGGCGGTCTTCAGGGCGGACGCCTCGTCCTGTGGCGTCTCGGCGGTCAGCGGCAGCAGTACCTGGAAACGGGTGTCGCCGGGCACCGACTCGACCTGCAGCGTGCCGTGGTGCTTGTTCACGACGATCCGCCACGAGATGTCCAGGCCGAGACCGGTGCCCTCGCCGACCGGCTTGGTGGTGAAGAACGGGTCGAAGATACGGCTCTTGATCTCCGGCCGGATCCCGGGACCGGTGTCCCGGAACTCCACCAGCACCCGCTCGTGGTCCAGCGCGGTCCGTACGGTCAACGTGCCTTCCCCGCCCGTGCCGTTGATGGCGCACACCGCGTTGTCGATGAGGTTCGTCCACACCTGGTTCAACTCCGCCGGATAGCCGGGGACCGGCGGGAGCGTACGGTCGTACTCCTTGACCACCTGGATGCGCGAGCCGATCTTGCCCGACAGCATCAGCAGCGTGCTGTCGAGGAGTTCGTGCACGTCCACCACCCGGTAGGGCGCCCGGTCCAGCTGCGAGTACTGCTTGGCCGCGTCGACCAGGTGCGAGATACGCGTGGTGGATTCCTCGATCTCGGTCATCAACAGCTCGGTCTCGATGGTGTAGTTGAGCCAGCCGATCGCCCCGGGCAGGATCTCCTCGTCCACGGCCGCCGCGACCTGTTCCAGCCAGTCGATGTCGAGCCCGGCCTGCACGAAGGTCGGCGCCAGCTGCCAGCCGTAGTCGAGGCCGTGGTCCTCCAGCCATTCCGTGAGCATGTCCTCCCGGTCGGAGGCCTCCAGCGGGCTGAGCGCCGGAGCCTTCGCGACCCGCTCGGCGGTGCGCTCCTGGATCTCGATCAGGCTCGCCAACGCGTCCCGGGAGAACGGGCCTTCGGCGATGACCGCGAGCTTGTGCCGCATCTTCGCGACCCGCTCCCGCAGGGTCGACGTGGCCCGGACGGCCGCCGCGGCCGGGTTGTTCAGCTCGTGCGTGAGACCGGCCGACAGCGAACCCAGCGCCAGCAGCCGCTCCCGCTGCCCGACGGTGGCCTGGAGGTTCTTCGAACCGAAGAAGAGGCCCTCCAACAGGTGCACGGCCATCGGGAACCACTCGCTCATGATGGCCGCGAAGGTGTCCGCCGGCAGCACGAAGAACCGCGTCGGCTCCGTCACCCGCATCGAGTTGTTGTACGCCTGCCGCACCCGGTCACCCAGGTACGCCTGCATGGCGCCCGCGTACACACCGCGCTGCGAGGTGCGGGTGACCTCCACGTCGTCGCCGCCGACACGCCGCGAGAGTACGACCGTGCCCTCGATCATCACGAAGAAGCAGGTGGCGGGGTCACCCTCGGTGTACACCGGGCCGGGCTGGAACAGCTCCACCCGGCCCTCGCTGCACAGCCGGCCCAACTGCTCCGGCGCGAGCTTCTCGAAGAGGAACAGAGAGCCGATCTCCCTCGGGCTGCACGGCATCAACTGCCCGCTCATGACTGCTCCAGATACCGGTGGACGAGCATGACGGCCATGGCTCCCTCTCCGACGGCGGACGCGACACGCTTGGCGGACTCGGCGCGTGCGTCGCCCGCCACGAACACGCCGGGAATGCTGGTCTCCAGGTGGTACGGCGGCCGGTCCAGCTCCCAGCCCGCAGGCGGCCGACCGTCCGCGGTCAGATCGGGCCCGGCGAGGATGAAACCGCGCTCGTCGCGCAGCACCGTGTCGCCCAGCCAGTCGGTCAGCGGAGCCGCGCCGATGAACACGAACATCCACTGGGCGTCGACCTGTTCGCTCTCACCGCTCGCCACATGGCGCAGCGTCAGCCGCTCCAGACGGTCCGAGCCGTGCGCGGCGTCGACCACCGTGTGACTGCGCACCGAGATGTTCGGGGCCTCGTTGATCTGCTGGATCAGGTAGTACGACATCGACGCCGACAGGTCGGGTCCGCGCACCAGCAGCGTCACCGACTTGGCGAACCTGGACAGGTACATCGCCGCCTGACCCGCCGAGTTGGCGCCGCCGACTATGTACACGTCGTGCCCCTGGCAGGCGGTCGCCTCGGTCAGCGCCGAGCCGTAGAACACCCCGCAGCCGGTCAGGTCGACGCAGCCCTGGGCCTCCAGCTGCCGGTACTGCACGCCCGTCGCCAGGATGATGCTGTGCGCCGCGATCGCCGAGCCGTCCGCGAACCGTACGATCCGGGCCGCGCCGTTGACCTCCAGTCCCGTCACCTCGCGCGCGCTCAGGATCTCGGCGCCGAACTTGGCCGCCTGCCGCCGCGCCCGGTCGGTGAGCTGGGCACCGGAGACGCCGTCGGGGAAGCCGAGGTAGTTCTCGATCCGGGAGCTCTGCCCGGCCTGCCCGCCGGTCGCCGACCGCTCCACCAGCACGGTCCTGAGCCCCTCCGAGGCACCGTACACGGCAGCGCCGAGCCCGGCCGGGCCGCCGCCGATGACCACGAGGTCGTAGAAGTCGGCCGTGGGCGTCGTCGCCAGGCCCACCCGTGCGGCCAGCTCCGGCGCTTCGGGTTCGACCAGCACCGAGCCGTCCGGGGTGATCACCAGCGGCAGCCGCTGCCCGTCCTGCCCCGCCGCCGCCAGCAGTCGCTGCCCCTCCGGCTCCTCCACCGAGTACCAGCGGTACGGCACCTGGTTGCGGGCCAGGAACTCACGCACGTCCGACGAGCGCGCCGACCACCGGTGCCCCACGACCTTGGTGCTGGCCACGGACCGGTAGTCGCTGTGGCGCCACGCCTCCAGCAGGTCGTCCAGCACCGGATAGAGCTTCTCCTCCGGCGGGTCCCACGGCTTGAGCAGATAGTGATCGAGATCGACGACGTTGATCGCGTCGATCGCCGCGTTGGTGTCCGCGTACGCCGTGAGCAGCACGCGCCGCGCGCCCGGATACACGTCCAGCGCCTGTTCGAGGAACTCGATGCCGTTCATCTGCGGCATCCGGTAGTCGGCGAGGATCACGGCCACCAGGTCGCCGCGCAGCTTCAGCTCGCGCAGTGCCTCCAGAGCGGACTCTCCCGACTCGGCGCGCACGATCCGGTACGACTCGCCGTAGCGCCGCCTGAGGTCACGGGCGACGGCGCGGGAGACTCCCGGGTCGTCGTCCACGGTCAGGATGACGGCCCGCGCTGCGTCGGCGGCCTGTGCCATGCGTCTCCCACCCCGAGCGATCGGTTCCACGGGACGGTGGACCATCTGGAGTGCAGTCCACCGCACCGGTTCGCGCCCATCGTATGTTCGATCGCCCGCGTTCGCTCCGGGATACGGCCCCGAGGGACAGCCACCAGCGGCAGGAACGCGGCGTGGTGAAGACTGGCCCCACGGACACGGAAGGCTGGGAGGCCCGCGCATGACACGCCCGATCACGGCAGGGGTGGACGGCACGCAGGAGAGCTTGGCCGCGCTGGACTGGGCGGGCCGGGAGGCCGTACGGCGGGGGCTGCCCCTGCGCGTGGTGCACGCCTGGCGCTTCCACGACGCCCTGCACGAGGCCGACCGGGACACCCAGCACGGCTGGGTGTCGGACGGCGTCTCGGACGCCGTGCGCGCCGTCTCCGCGCGGCATCCGGAGCTTCCGACGAGCGTCGACGTGGTCGAGGGCGGGGCTGTCGAGGCGCTGGTCGACGCCGCGGCGGAGGCCGAGATGCTGGTGCTCGGCTCGCGCGGGCACGGCTCGGTGGTCGGATTCCTGCTGGGCTCCGTCGGACAACAGGTGATCGCCCAGACGAACCGGCCCGTGGTCCTGGTGCGCGCCGGGGACGAGCCGGCGGCGGAGGCGGCCGGACGGGACGTCGTCGTCGGCCAGCAGGGCGGTCCGGAGGACAGCGCGGCCGCGCTGCGGTTCGCGTTCGAGACGGCGGCCGCCCGCCACGCCACCGTCCGGGCCGTCCGGGCCTGGACGATGCCGCCGGTCTTCGCCTACAGCCCCGGTTCGCTCAAACTCCTGGACGACGCCGGCGGGCTCGAACCGTACGAGCGCAAGGCCCTGAGCGAGGCGCTCCGGCCGTGGCGCGAGCGCTTCCCGCAGGTGCCCGTGGCCGAGCACATCGAGATGGGCAGCGCGGGGCAGGTGCTGCTCTCGGTGGCCGGGAGGGCCCAGCTGATGGTCGTCGGCCGGCGGGCGCACCGCACGGCGGTGGGCGCCCGCATCGGCTCGGTCGCCCACGGCGTGCTGCACCACGCCGAGTGCCCGGTCGCCGTGGTCCCGCACGACTGACCTGGTCACGCGGGCCCGGTACGCGTGGTCTGGTCGGGGGTCGTCGGCTCCAGGGTCGCGCGGGCCTTGGGCAGGACGTTCGCGATGTAGTCCTCGACCGCGGTGTCGAGGCCTATGTCGTGCTGCGCCTGCTCGGACAGGTACCACCGGTGTTCGAGCAGTTCGTGGTAGATCTCGGCCGGGTCCATGGTGCCGCGCAGCTCCAGCGGGACCGCGCGGACGGTGGGCCGGAACACGTCCCGTACCCAGCGGTGGGCCAGCACCTCCGGGCGGGCGGCGAGGGGATCGCCGGGCGCGTAGTCGTCCTGGGTTGCCATCCAGCTCTCCAGGTCGTTGAGCAGCCGCCGGGCCTGGTTCTCCTCGGCGTCGAGGCCGGTCAGCCGCAGCAGCTGGCGCTGGTGGTGGCCGGCGTCGACGACCTTGGGCACGAACGTGACCGTGTCGCCGTTCGAGGAGTGCTCGATCTGCATCTCGGCCACGTCGAAGCCGAGGTCGTTCAGGCGGCGTATCCGGCGCTCTATGTAGTGGTACTTGCCCGCCGGGTACACCGAGGTGCGGGTCAGCTCCTGCCACAGGCCGCCGTAGCGGGTGCAGATCTCGTGGCCGAACTCGACGGGGTCGACGGACGGGTGCAGCGCGCCCGACGCCTCCAGGTCCAGCAGCTCGCCGCTGATGTTCACCCGGGCCAGGTCGAGGTCGTACTCCCGCTGCCCGGGGCTGAGCCGGGGGTGCAGGTCGCCCGTCTCGGCGTCCACCAGGTACGCGGCGTAGGCGCCCGCGTCCCGGCGGAACAGCGTGTTGGACAGCGAGCAGTCGCCCCAGGCGAACCCGGCCAGGTGCAGCCGCACCAGCAGCACCGCGAGGGCGTCCATCAGCCGGTGCATGGTCGCCGGGCGCATGGTCGTCTCGAACATCGATCGGTACGGCAGCGAGCCGCGCAGATGCCGGGTCACCAGCACCGGCTCCAGCGGAGCGCCGGCGCGGTCGGTGCGGCCGGTGATCACCGCGAGGGGGTCGACAGCGGGGATGCCCAGCCGGTCCAGGTCGCGCAGCAGCTCGTACTCGCGCAGGGCGGGCCGCTCGGCCAGCTCCTTGACCGCGATCACCTCGTCGCCGGCGTGCGCGTAGCGCACGACGTGCCGGGAGATGCCCCGGGGGAGCGGCACGAGGTACTCCTCGGGCCACTCCTCCAGGGGCACGTCCCAGGGGAGTTCGAGCAGGAGCGCGGGGTGCTCCGGGTTCGTGGCGCTGATCTGCAAGGCCATGGGACGAACCCTAAGCCCCCACCGGGCATCCTCAGGAGGCGCGTTCCCTGGCCTGTTCGGCGGCGGCCCGCACGGAGCCCCGGTGGACCGGGCCGTGCCCGGGCAGCAGTGTGTCGCCGTCGAGCGCTCCGATCAGCTCCAGCGAGGCCACGGCCCGGGGCCGCTCGTGGTGGAAGAAGTCGTGCAGCATCTGCGGGCCCTTGAGCCGCGAGGTCGCGTGGCCGGTGGCCAGGGCGTCGCCGGAGATGACGATGCCGGCGTCGGGCAGGTGGTATACGCAGTGGCCGTCCGTGTGGCCGGGGGTGTGCACGGGGACGGGCCGGCCCGGCAGATCGAGCGCGCCCTCGGCAGGGAACGGCTCGGGAGCGGTGACCGGGTTGTGCTCGATCCCGCCCACGCGGATCACGTGCACCGCCCACGGCACCACACCGGGCCGCCAGGCGTTGCGCACGACGTCGCCGATCGTGGCCTGCTGGAGGAACTCCCGGCGCGCGTGCGGGACTTCCGCCGGGTGGAGGTAGACCGGGGTGCCGTAGGTGCTGCGCAGATACTCGGCCGAGCCGATGTGGTCGTTGTGCGCGTGGGTGATCAGTACGGCGGCGACCGCCTCGGGGGCACTGCCCACCGTGGCGAGGGATTCGAGGACGCCCTGCCGGTCCCCGGGGTACCCGGTGTCCACCAGTGTGACGGCGTCGCCGTCCTTGAGGATCACCCAGTTGGTGTTGTGGCCGTGCACCAGGTAGGTGCCGTCGGCGACTTGGCGTACGTCTGCCTGCATGATCTCCCCGAGGCCCAGAGCGACTGGTCGTCGGGGACAGCCAACCAGATGGCGCACCGCCCTCCGCAAGAGGGCGGCCGGAACGGGCCGGTCACCGCACGCCGTGCGGCCGGAACTGGATGCTGATCCGCGGTCCGGTGGCGCGGGCGGTCTTGGGGATGCAGTGCTCCCAGGTGCGCTGGCACGAGCCGCCCATCACGACGAGGTCGCCGTGCCCGAGCGGCCGCCGGACCGTGGTGCCGCCGCCTTCGGCCGGCCGCAGCAGCAGGTCCCGCGGCGCGCCGACGGAGAGGATCGCGACCATCGTGTCCTGACGGGCGCCCCGCCCGATCCGGTCGCCGTGCCAGGCCACGCTGTCCCGGCCGTCGCGGTAGAAGCACAGCCCGGCGGTGGTGAACGGCTCGCCCAGCTCCTCGGCGTAGTGCGCGGACAGGGCCGTGCGGGCCTCGTCCAGGACGGGGTGCGGCAGCGGGTCCTGTGCCCCGTAGAAGGCGAGCAGACGCGGTACGGCCACCACGTTGTCGTACATCTTGCGGCGCTCCGCCCGCCACGGGACCTCGGCCGCCAGCTGTTCGAACAGGGCGTCGGCGCCGCTCAGCCAGCCCGGCAGCACGTCGATCCAGGCGCCCCGGCCCAGCTCGGTCCGGTGCAGCCCGTCGAGGGAGCCGAGCCGCAGCTCGTCGGTCTGATCGAACAGGGAGCCCTGGAGGTGCGTGGACATGGATCCAGCTTACTCCTCAATCGAAAATACGTTCCCATCATGGAAGGTCTTTCGATGCGTCGGTGTATCGGATACATTCCTGTATCGAACGCAGGGGGTGGGGGGCGACGGAGGTCTCGGCGATGGCGGCGCAGGACACGGCACGGCGGGTCACCAAGCGGCGGGCGCGGACACGGGCCAACCTGCTCGACGCCGCCTTCGCGGTGTTCGCCGCCAAGGGCTTCGGCCGCGTCTCCATCGAGGAGGTCTGCGAGGCCGCCGGCTACAGCCGGGGCGCCTTCTACTCCAACTTCGCCACCCTGGACGAGCTGTTCTTCGCCCTCTACCAGGAGCGCGCCGACCTCATCGCCGCCCAGGTGGCCGACGCCCTCGCCCAGGACGGACCCGACCTCGACGTGCCCGCCTCCGTGGACCGGGTCACCGAGGTCCTGCTCCTCGACGTGGACTGGCTGCTGGTGAAGACCGACTTCCTGGTGCACGCGGCCCGCGACCCGGCCGTCGCACACGCCCTCCTCGATCACCGCACCCGGCTCCGGGAGGCCATCGCCGACCGGCTCTTCCGGGCCCGCGGCCACACCGAACTGCCCGCCGTGCTCGGCGATTCCGACGGCGCCGCCCGCGCGGTGGTCGCGGCCTACGACGGCGTCACCACCCAGCTGCTGCTGGACAAGGACGTCGACGCGGCCCGCACCTGGCTCAAGCAACTGCTCACCGCCCTGCTGACCGACGGCAGCGGCACCCCCGTATGAGCCGTAGGCGGACCTGGACGGAAGCAGACGCAAGCAGAAGCAAGCGGAAGGAAGGAACGGACGCCATGGACGCGGACGTCATCGTCGTCGGAGCGGGCCTCGCCGGCCTGGTCGCGGCACACGAACTCACCAGCCGGGGCCGGCGCGTCGCCCTGGTCGACCAGGAGAACGCCGCCAACCTCGGCGGCCAGGCGTTCTGGTCCTTCGGCGGGCTCTTCCTCGTCGACTCGCCCGAGCAGCGGCGCCTCGGCATCAAGGACTCCTTCGACCTCGCCTGGAACGACTGGCGGGGCAGCGCCCGGTTCGACCGCCTGGAGGACGAGGACTCCTGGGCGGTGCGCTGGGCCCGCGCCTATGTCGAGTTCGCGGCCGGCGAGAAGCGGTCCTGGCTGGCGGGGCACGGCATCACGCTGCTGCCGACCGTCGGCTGGGCCGAGCGCGGCGACCTGCGCGCCGACGGGCACGGCAACTCAGTACCCCGCTTCCACATCGCCTGGGGCACCGGCACCGGCGTGGTCGAACCCTTCGTCCGGTACGCCCGGCAGGCCGCCCGCGACGGGCTGCTCACCTTCTACCACCGCCACCAGGTCGACGAACTCGTCCTTGAGGACGGCGCGGCCCGCGGGGTGCGCGGCACCGTCCTGGCCGACGACGACGCGCCGCGCGGCGTGGCCTCCAGCCGCGACCGCGTCGGCGACTTCGAACTCACCGCCCAGGCCGTGATCGTCACCACCGGCGGCATCGGCGCCAACCACGACATCGTCCGCCGCTACTGGCCCGAGCGGCTCGGCACGCCCCCCGCCGAGATGGTCACCGGCGTCCCCGCCTACGTCGACGGCCGCATGCTCGACATCAGCGCCGAGGCGGGCGTGCGCCTGGTCAACCGGGACCGCATGTGGCACTACACCGAGGGCCTGCAGAACTGGAACCCCATCTGGCCCGGCCACGGCATCCGCATCCTGCCCGGACCGTCCTCCATCTGGCTCGACGCCCTCGGCCGCCGCCTGCCCGACCCCTGCCTGCCCGGCTACGACACCCTCAACACCCTCAAGCACCTGCGCACCACCGAGGACATCGCCGGGTACGACCACTCCTGGTTCGTCCTCACCCGGAAGATCATCGAGAAGGAGTTCGCGCTCTCCGGCTCGGAACAGAACCCCGACATCACCGCCAAGGACCGGGGGGCCGTGCTGCGCGACCGGCTGCTCGGCAAGGGCGCCCCCGCACCCGTCCAGGCCTTCCTCCACAAGGGAGCGGACTTCGTCACCGCGGACACCCTGGAGCGCCTGGTCGAGAGGATGAACGGCCTCACGGACAAGCCCCTGCTGGACGCGGCCGAGGTACGCCGCCAGATCGAGGCCCGCGACCTGCAGATCGCCAACCCGTACAGCAAGGACTCCCAGGTCCAGGGCATCCGCAACGCCCGGCGCTACATCGGCGACCGCCTCGGCCGGGTCGCCACCCCGCACCGCATCCTCGACCCGGCCGCGGGCCCCCTGATCGGTGTCCGGCTGCACGTCCTGACCCGCAAGACCCTCGGCGGCATCCAGACGGACCTCGACTCCCGCGCCCTCGGTTCCGACGGCACGCCCATCGGCGGCCTGTACGCGGCGGGCGAGGTGGCCGGCTTCGGCGGCGGAGGCGTCCACGGGTACAACGCCCTGGAGGGCACCTTCCTCGGCGGCTGCCTGTTCTCGGGCCGCGCTGCGGGCCGGGCGGCGGCGAAGCAGACGGACTGACCTCAGCGCTGCAGCAGGTCCGCCAGCACCGTGGCATGGCTCTGCTCCGGCGTCTTGGACGCCGTCAGCAGCGTCACCGGCCCCTTGCGGGCCGACTCCCTGAGGCCGTCGAGGAGTTCGGCGGCCTCAGGAGTGGTCAGTTCCGCCTCGTAGCGGTCGCGGAACTCCTCGTACGAGCCCTCGCCCGCGTGGTACCAGCGGCGCAGCTCCGTCGACGGCGTGAGCCCCTTGGGCCACTCGTCGATCTGCGCCGCCTCCTTGGCGAGGCCGCGCGGCCACAGCCGGTCCACCAGCACCCGCAGGCCGTCGTCGGTCTCCGGCGGCTCGTAGATCCGGCGCACGCGCACGCTCACGGTCTGGCTCCCCTCGGTCGCGGACGGCTCCGCGAGCGTACTTCGGCCGCCCCGCGACACCCGGCGGCAACGCGGCGTGACTTGACCTGAATGAGGGGGAAACGCAGACAGTCGCGGCCCTAGTCTGTGGGCGAATGATCATCGCCACCCCAAGGGAGCGCCCATGACGGCAGCGCACAGACAGACCTCACCACGACGCACCGCAGTCCTCCGCCGTGAGGCGGTCCTCGCCACCGTCCCCGTCGCCGTGGCGGCACTGCTGGGCGCCGCCGGGCCCGCGTCGGCCGGAACCATAGGCGCGTCCGGCGCCGGCGACCCCTACTTCCCGCTCAGCGGCAACGGCGGCTACCACGTCAAGCACTACGACCTGACGCTCCGCTACGACACCACCTCCCGGCACCTCGACGGCAAGGCGGTCCTCACCGCCCGCGCCACACAGAAGCTGACCCGCTTCGACCTGGACCTCAAGGGGCTGAAGGTCACCGGCGTCACCGTGGACCGCGCCGCCGCCGGTTTCCGCCGCAACGGCCAGGAACTCGTCGTCACCCCGCGTCACGCGCTGCGCAAGGACCAGGAGTTCCGCGTCACCGTCACCTACCACGGCACCCCCAAGGCGGTCACCGACCCGGACGGCTCGGCGGACGGCTGGATCCGCACCGACGACGGGGCGTTCGTCGCGGGCGAGCCGCAGGGCGCGATGACCTGGTTCCCGGGGAACAACCACCCCAAGGACAAGTCGTCGTACGACTTCACGATCACGGTCCCGAAGGGGCGCACCGCCGTCGCCAACGGCGTCCTGCGCGGGCAGCACACCGCGAACGGCCGCACCACCTTCCGCTGGCGCCAGGCCGAGCCCATGGCCGCCTACCTGGCCACCGCCACCGTCGGCAAGTTCAAGGTCGAGCAGTACACCACCCACGACGGCATCCAGGTGTACAACGCCGTCGACGCCCGGGAGGCGCGCGCGGCCGCGCCCGTGCTGAAGAAGCTGCCCTCGGTACTGAAGTGGGAGAGCAAGCTGTTCGGGCCGTACCCGTTCCGCGCGGCCGGCTCAATCGTCGACCACGCACCCGACGTCGGCTACGCCCTGGAGACCCAGAGCCGGCCCGTCTACGACTCGGCGCCCGACCTGAGCACCCTGGTCCACGAGAGCGCCCACCAGTGGTTCGGTGACTCCGTCTCGCTGACCGCCTGGAAGGACATCTGGCTCAACGAGGGCTTCGCGACGTACGCCGAGTGGCTCTACAGCGAGCAGCACGGCGGCGACAGTGCCCAGAAGACCTTCGACGCTCTCTACGCCCGCCCGGCGAACGACGGCCTGTGGGCCTTCCCGCCCGGTGACCCGGGCAGCGGCAAGAACCTCTTCGACACGCCCGTCTACGCCCGCGGCGCGATGGCCCTGCACGAGCTGCGCAAGGCCGTCGGCGACCAGGACTTCTTCCGCATCCTGCACGCCTGGGCGACCGAGCACCGGGCCGGGCACGGTACGACGGCCCAGTTCGTCAAGCTCTCCGAGCGGGTGTCCGGGAAGGACCTGGACGGCCTCTTCCGCACCTGGCTCTACACGAAGGGCAAGCCGAACAAGGCCTAGAGGTGGCCCAGAGGGTCTGCTGCCGGAACCTGACAGGTTGTGGAACCTGACCGGTTCCAAACATGTGTCGGCCAGGGTCGACCCATGATCGATCGCAGAGCCGCCGTCGCTCTCCTCGTCTCCCCGCTGCTGCTCACCGGCTGCGGCGGCGGAGCCGAGGCGACCGAGCGCCGCACCCCCGCCACCCGCACGACGCCGGCGGCCACGCCCACCCCCACGTCCGAGCCCGTGGCGGAGTCGGCGCCCCGGCGCATAGCCGGCCTCGGCCCCAAGATCCACGCCGCGATACCGGACCGCTCCCGGCAGGCCGTCGTCGTCACCGGACGCGGCAGGAACTCCCCGCTCTCCACGGTCGTGCTGCACGAGCGCACCGCCACCGGCTGGCAGGCGGGCACCGAGTGGCCCGCCTGCAACGCGCTGCGCGGCTGGAGCGCCCACCACTCGGCCGGAGACCTGCGTTCCCCCCTCGGCGTCCACACCCACAACCGCAGGCCGGGCACCTCGCCCCTGGACTGGACCCGCCCCCTGGGCCTGCGCCGGGGCGGCGGAGTCTGGTTCCACGTCGACCACGGCGGCCCCGCTCACGGCTGCGTCAGCGTCGCCAAGGCCCACATGAAGGACCTCCTGCGCACCCCCGACCCGGACCGGCATCCGGTGGTCGTCATGGGGTACGCCGGCCGGCTCGCCCTCTGAGCCACCTAGGATCCGAACTCGTGTGCGCGCATGTGCTGGTCGCCGAGGACGACGAGAAGCAGGCCGAACTGATCCGCCGCTCCCTGCTGGCCGAGGGGCACACCGCCACGGTGGTGCACGACGGCGCCGCCGCGCTCGACGCGGCCCGGCGTCTGAGACCCGACCTGGTCGTGCTCGACCTGATGCTCCCGGTGATCGACGGCTTCGGGGTGTGCCGGGTGCTGCGCGGCGGCGACGACCCGGACATCCCCGTGGTGATGCTCACCGCCCGAGCCGCCGAGGACGACGTGCTGCTCGGGCTGGAACTCGGCGCCGACGACTACATGACCAAGCCGTACAGCCCGCGCGAGCTGATGGCCCGGATCCGTACCGTCCTGCGGCGAAGCGGGCGCGGCGTGAGTGTTCGGGACGACGATCCGGTCGTACGGGCAGCGGGGATCAGCGTCGACCCCGTACGGCACGAGGTGCGCTGCGATGGCAAGCCGGTGGAGTGCACGCCGGCCGAGTTCCAGATCCTGCTGGCCATGGCGGGGGAGCCGGACCGGGTGTTCTCCCGGCGGCAGTTGCTGCAGTGCACGCGCGGCTTCGACCGGGCCTCCACCGAGCGGGCCGTCGACGTGCACATCATGAACCTGCGCCGGAAGATCGAGGCCGACCCGCGGCGGCCGGTGCGCCTGGTGACCGTGTTCGGCGTCGGCTACAAGCTGACCGGGGGCCGGCCGTGAAGCGCCGGACACCCCTGCGCAAACGGCTGCTCGTCCGGTTGCTGTCCGTCTCGGCCCTCATCGCCGTCTGCTCGGTGGCGGCCACCGCCTGGCTCGCGGTGACGACCACCACCAGCGCCCTGAAGGAGGAGCAGGGCCAGGACCTCGCCGCCGACAACAGCATCCTCGCCCTGCTCAGCGGGTACGCAGCCGCCCATCCGGACTGGTCGGGCGTCCAGCGCACGGTCCGTGACCTGGCCCGCAGGACCGGCCGGCGCATCGCCCTGACGAACGCCGACCGCACCCTGGTCGCCGACTCCGCGCCGCGCGGCACCCCGCTGCCGCCCCGGCCCGCCGCCACCGTCGACCCCCTGCGCACCGACACCTACACCGACACCGGGAGCCAGCTCAGCGGCATCGACCCCCGGGTGGTGGGCCCGTACCGGGTCACGGCCAAGGAGCGGGATCGGCTGGACGCGCTGGCCGCCAAGCGCAGGCAGTGCTACGAGCACTTCGGCGTCGACGCCACGGTCGTCCGGACCCCGAGCGGCCGCCCCGTGCTCAGCACCCCGGAGGGCACCGACATCACCTATGCCTCGCAGCAGTGCGCGGACGGGCAGCTGAACACCCCCACGCCGACGGAGGAGCAGGCCCTGACCGACCTCACGGCGCTGGCCCGGCCGTGCCTGAAACGGGCGGGACTGGACATCGGCGGCCCGCTGTTCCTCACCTTCGACCCCAGCGCGAGGAATCCGTTCGGCGGCGGCTTCCTGGTGTCCAAGTCCCCCCGGGTGGCCGACAGCAAGGCCGCCGTCCAGGCGTCGCAGAGCTGTGTGCTGAGCGCCCGCCGCATCCAGCTGGAGCCCTATGTCGCCCCGGTCGCCGAGCTGTTCCTCGGCATCGGGGACCAGAACCCCTCCCGCTTCGACATGTCCACGGGCAACAAGGCCAAGGTGGTCGGCGCGGCCGGGCTGGTCCTCGCCGTCACCGTCGCCGTGACCGCCGTCGTCGCCGTACGGCTCGTACGACCTCTGCGCGCGCTGACCGCGGCCGCCCAGCAGCCGCCCGAGCTGCATGTGCGGGTGCCGGTGACCACCCGGGACGAGACCGGCATCCTCGCCGAGGCGTTCAACGACCTGACCGAGCGACGCGAGCGCCTGGAGGCCCAGCGCAAGGCGATGGTGAGCGACATCGCCCACGAACTGCGCAGCCCGCTCACCAACATCCGCGGCTGGCTGGAGGTCGTCCGCGACGGTGTCGTCGACCCGGACCCGGCCCTGCTGGCCTCCCTGCACGAGGAGTCGCTGGTGCTCCAGCGGATCATCGACGACCTGCAGGATCTCGCGGCCGCCGACGCCGGCACCCTGCGCCTGCACCGCGAGCCGCTGCACGCCGGCGATCTGCTCGACCAGGTCGCCGCCGCCCACCGGGTGGCCGCCGACGCCGCCGGGGTCGCCCTGCGCGCCGAGGCCGACGGCACCGCCTGGCTGGACGCGGATCCCGTGCGCATGCGGCAGGCGCTCGGGAACCTGGTCTCCAACGCGCTGCGGCACACCCCCGCCGACGGCACGGTCACCCTGGCCGCACGCCGCGACGGCGAGTCGGTCGTCCTGACCGTCACCGACACCGGCTCGGGCATCGCCCCCGAGGACCTGCCGCATGTGTTCGACCGGTTCTGGCGCGCCGAGAAGTCCCGCAGCCGCCGCACCGGCGGCAGCGGCCTCGGCCTGCCGATCGTCCGCCACCTGGTCGCCGCTCACGGAGGTACCGCGCAGGTGGCGAGCGAGCCGGCAGCCGGAGCGGTGTTCACACTCCGGCTGCCGGCCGCTCCGGCACCGGTGGACGCCCCGTGATCCGGCCACCGGGCGCCTCCTCGGCCGATGCCTTCAGCCGTGTCGAACGGCGGAACGGCGAGGGTGCCGCGGCAGGAGGTGTCGTAGCCCCCGGAGAGGTGATCGAAGTAGCTCACCAGCATCGGTCGGGCGCAGTCGCGCGACCGGTGCGGACCGGGGGCGACCGGTGCGGGGCCAGGGCGAAATGCCGCCGGATCCGCGGCACCCTAGCGCGGGCGCCGCGCCCCCATGCGCCGAGCCCGGGCGCGGCGTTCCGTCTCCGTCGTGCCTCCCCAGACACCCGCGGCCTGTCCGGTGTCCAGTGCCCAGCGCAGGCACTCCTCGCGGACGCCGCAGCGTCCGCACACCGCCTTCGCCCGCTGCGTCTGCACCAGCGCCGGTCCCGTCGTGCCGACCGGGAAGAAGAGGTCGGGTTCCTCGCGGCGGCATGCGGCGCGGTCTCGCCAGTCGTCCATCAACGTCACCTGCGATCGAGGTCGTACCTGCCCCTGGAAGATGCGTACTCGCCTTCGGGTCACCTGTCGATGCGTGGTGAAACAGCTGATACCGGCCGTCACTGTTCCCGGATGCCCCACGGGGAGCCGTACTCGGTCAGCAGGTCGAGGAACGGACGGGCGGGGAAGGCCTCCGGGCCGAGGACACCGGTGCCCGACCAGGCGCCGGTGGCGAGGAGTTCGAGGGCGACGACCGGATTGACCGCCGTCTGCCACACCACCGCCTGACAGCCGTACTCTGTCATGGACCACTGGTTGTCGACCACGTGGTACAGGTACACCTCGCGCGGCGACCCGTCCTTCGTGCCGCGCACCCAGGTGCCCGCGCACGTCTTGCCGTGCATCCGCTCGCCCAGCGTCGCCGGATCGGGCAGGCACGCGGCCACCACGTCACGCGGTGAGACGGCGACCGGTCCGTCCGGGCCGGGCACGGTCACCGGCTCGGTGCGGTCGAGTCCCAGCCGGTGCAGGGTCTTCAGCGTCTCGATGAACTCCCCGCCCAGGCCGTACTTGAAGGTGACGCGCTGCGCACCGACCCAGCGCGGCACCAGCAGCACCTCCTCGTGCTCGACGTTCACGCACTCCACCGCTCCGATGCCGTCCGGGAAGTCGAACACCTCCGGCTCGCTGAACGGGGGCGTGGTGAACCAGCCGCGCCCGGCCTCGTACACGACCGGCGGGTTCAGGCACTCCTCGATGGTGGTCCAGATGCTGAAGGAGGGAGCGAAGTCGTAGCCGTCGACGGTGAGGTTCGCGCCGTCGCGGATGCCGATCTCCTCGATGGTGTCGAAGAGTTCGTCGGCCGCGTACCGGGCGAAGACGTCCGACAGGCCGGGCTCCACGCCCATGCCGACCAGGGCGAGCGCGCCCGCCTTCTCCCACTCCTCGGCGAGCGCGAACTGCTCGTCGCCCAGCTTGACGCCGCACTCCTCGTACGGCCGCGCCGGGTGCGGCCGGGACAGGGACATCGCCATGTCGACATAACCGGCGCCGGCGGCGCGCGCCGCGCGGAACAGGGGCATGACGAAGCGCGGGTCGGTGGCGTTGAGCAGGACGTCGCAGCCGTGGCGGGCGAGCAGCCGGGCCACCCCGGCCTCGTCGGAGGCGTCCACGCGCTCGGCGCGGAACCGGCTTCCGGCGTCGCCGAGGGCCGCGACCGCCGCCTCGGCCCGGGCGGGGTCGTAGTCGGCGACCACCATCAGGTCGAGGAACGGGCGCCGGGCCGCGATCCGGGTGATGGCGGTGCCCACACCGCCGGCTCCCACGAGCAGTACACGCATGACGAAACTCCCTGCCTGACACGAACGTAACGGGGACGGGGCAGGCGCGCCTTGTCCGGAATCAAACGCCCCGGCATGACGTAAGGTCAATGGCGTTGGCATAAGGAGAGCAGAGAGGATCCGCCGTGCCCAAGCCCGTGGTGCCCGAGGAGAAGCGCCGCCGGCGCCGTCCGACCCGCAGCGGCACCGTGCTGTCCGAGCCGCTGATCGTCGAGACCGCGCTGCGTCTGCTGCGCGAGCACGGCAGCACCGGGCTCACCGCGCGCCGCCTGGGCCTCGCCCTGGACTGCGATCCCAGCACGCTGTACCGGTACTTCCGCGGCATGGACGATCTGACCCTGGCCATCGGGGACGCGCTCATCGGTCAGGCCCTGGCGGGCTGGGAGCCGACGGGACAGTGGCGGGCGGACCTGCGGACGATCGGGCTGCGCATCCACGCCGCGTACGTCGCGCACCCGCAGGCGGCGCTGCTGACCGCGAACCGGGTGACCGGGCGCGCCCATGAACTGGCCGCCGACGAGACGGTCCTGGACGTCCTGCGCACGGCCGGGTTCCCGCTGCCGGAGACGGTCCGCGTCTATCACGCCTTCATCGACCAGACGCTGGCCTTCGCCGCCCTCGACTCCGCGTCCCTGGCCCTGCCGAGCGCCTCCCAGCGGGCCGACGAGGACAAGTGGCACTCGACCTACGCCCGGCTGCCCCGCGCCACCCACCCCCGCATCGCCGAGGCGGCCCCGCTGCTGGCCCGGCGCATGGTCACCAGCGCCTACCCGACCGCCCTGGAGATGCTGCTGGACAGTGCGGCCGGGCGGCTCGGCCCACAGGCGCCCTGACCGTCGCCGTCACCGGCGCAGCGCCTCGGCCGCCGTCGCCGTCACCGCCTCGGCCACTGCCGCCAGCGCGGGGGAGTCCAGCTTCCACTGCTGCCAGTACAACGGGACGTCCACCCACTCCCGTGGAGCGAGCACGACGAGGCGGCCCTCGTCCAGCAGCGGCCGGGCCTCGGGCTCCGGGATCATGCCCCAGCCGAGGCCCGCGGCGACCGCGTCGACGAAGCCCTCCGACGACGGCACGTAGTGCCGCAGCAGGCCGGCGCCCGTGCCGCCGAGCCGTCGTACGAAGTCGTCCTGGAAGTTGTCCTTGCGGTCGAAGAGTACGACGGGGGCCTCGGGCAGGAGATCCTGCAGCGGCCCGTCCAGGTACCGCTCGGTGAACCCCGGTGCGGCCGCGGCCAGATACCGCATCCGGCCGAGCGGGCGGACCGAGCAGCCCGGCACCGGGTCGGGCGAGGAGGTCACGGCCGCCATCACCAGGCCCTCGCGCAGCAACGCCGCCGTGTGGGCCTCGTCCTCGCGGTGCAGCTCGTAGCAGAGACCCTCCACCCGGGTGAGCGCTCCCAGGAACCAGGTCGCCAGCGAGTCCGCGTTCACCGCGACCGACACCCGCGTCGGCTCGCCGGCACCGCTCAGGCCCAGCTCGCCGCGCGCGTCCCGCTCCAGCCTGGCCAGCTGCCGGGCGAACCGGACCAGCACCGCCCCGGACTCCGTCGGGCGCACCGGCTTGGTGCGCTGGAGCAGCACCCGGCCGGTGCGCTGCTCCAGCGCCTTGACCCGCTGGCTGACCGCCGACGGCGTCACGTGCAGGGCCGCGGCCGCCGCGTCGAACGTGCCCTCGTCCACCACGGCGAGCAGCGTCCGCACCTGCTCCAGGGGAAGCTCTTCCATCACGATTGCTAAGGATACGTAAGAATCTTTAGCTGTACCTGCAGTGATCATTTGCCTAGCGTCGACGGTATGAACCACGCACTGACCGCCGCGGCCGCCGGATTCGGCACCGGCCTCTCCCTGATCGTCGCCATCGGCGCCCAGAACGCCTTCGTCCTGCGCCAGGGGGTGCGCCGCGACGCCGTCCTCGCCGTGGTCGGCATCTGCGCCCTGTCCGACGCGCTGCTCATAGCACTCGGCGTCGGCGGGGTCGGGGCGGTGGTGGTGGCCTGGCCGGGCGCGGTACGGGCCGTCGGGCTCATCGGCGGCGCGTTCCTGCTGTGCTACGGCGCCCTCGCCGCCCGCCGGGTCCTCAGGCCCGGTACCGGCCTGCGCGCGGAGGGCGAGGCGGTGGGCTCGCGGCGGCGCGCGATCCTGACCTGCCTGGCGATGACCTGGCTCAACCCGCACGTCTACCTGGACACCGTGTTCCTGCTCGGCTCCCTCGCCGCCGACCGCGGCCCGCTGCGCTGGACCTTCGGGCTCGGCGCCGCCGTCGCGAGCCTGTGCTGGTTCGCCGCGCTCGGCTTCGGCGCGCGGCTGCTCGGCCGCTTCCTCGCCCGGCCCACCGCCTGGCGGGTCCTGGACGGCCTGGTCGCCGTCACCATGCTCGCGCTCGGCGCCACGCTCCTCGCCGACTCCTGAGACGCCCGATCCAGAGACGCCCGATCCAGAGACACCGGATCCTGGGACACCGGATCCTGGGACACCGGATCCTGGGACAACGGGTTCGGCAGGCACAGAAGTTGCTGCCATAGTGAGGCTCGAAATCGAAAGATGTATCGAGCAACCAGGAAGCCCGTGGATACGAGCGAGAGCAGCACCGAACCCGACACCGACACCGGCAGTGACACCGGCACCGACAGCCCGGCCGCCCAGGCCCCGCCCCGGCGCGGCTGGCGCCGCTGGGCGATGGACACCCGGCCGCTGCGGATCCCCGCCTACCGGCGGCTGTGGTCGTCGACCATCGTCACCGCCGTCGGCAGCCAGCTGACCGCGGTCGCCGTACCCAAGCAGATCTACGACATCACCCACTCCTCGGCCTGGGTCGGCTACGCCGGCCTCGCCGGTCTGGTGCCCATGGTGGTGTTCGCGCTGTGGGGCGGTGCGGTCGCCGACACGGTGGACCGGCGCAAGCTCCTGCTGGTCACCAACAGCGGGATCGCCGTGACCTCGGTGCTGTTCTGGACACAGGCCGTCACCGGCCTGGACTCCGTCGTGGTCCTCATGCTGCTGCTCGCCGTGCAGCAGGCGTTCTTCGGCCTGAACTCCCCGGCCCGCACCGCCTCCGTCGCCCGCCTCGTCCCGGCCGAGCAGCTGGCGGCGGCGGGCGCGCTCGGTTCGACCGTGATGCAGACCGGCCTCGTCGCGGGTCCGCTGCTGGCCGGTGCGCTGATACCGGTCATCGGGCTGCCGGAGCTGTACCTGATCGACGCGCTGGCCCTCTGCGTCACCGTGTGGGCGGTGTTCCGGCTGCCCGCGCTGCCGCCGCTGGGTGACGGGCCGGCCCGCCGGGCCGGGGTGCGCGAGATCGCGGCCGGGTTCCGCTACATCTCCGGGCACAAGGTGCTGCTGCTCTCGTTCCTGGCCGACATCGTGGCCATGGTCTTCGGCATGCCCCGCGCTCTGTTCCCGCAGCTGGCCGCGCAGACGTACGCCTCCTACGGCGAAGGGCTCGCCCTCGGTGTGCTGTTCGCCGGGATCCCGGTCGGCGCGGTGCTCGGCGGCCTGTTCTCCGGTGTCTTCTCGCGGGCGCGGCGGCACGGCTGGATGGTCATCGGCGCGGTCGTGGGCTGGGGCGTGGCCGTCGCCGGGTTCGGGCTGAGCGGCAACCTCTGGCTGGCCGTGGCCTTCCTCGCCGCCGCCGGGATCGCCGACATGGTCTCCATGGTGTTCCGCGGCGCGATCCTGCTCTCCGCCGCGACCGACGAGATGCGCGGCCGGATGCAAGGGGTGTTCACCGTGGTCGTCGCGGGCGGTCCGCGCCTGGCCGACGTGCTGCACGGCACCACGGGCTCGGCGTTCGGCCCCCGGGCGGCCGTGGTGGGTGGCGGCGCGCTGGTGGTGGCGGTCATGCTGGGGCTCGCCGCGGCGGTCCCGGCGCTGCGCCGCTACCGCATCTGAGGGCTCGGACAGGCTCTAGAGCGGGCCGCTGCGCCGCCGGATCGTGTACTGCTCCATCAGCTTGCCACGGGTCGTCTCCAGGCGGTGGGCGAGGACCTCGGCGACCGTGCGCACCAGCGACAGCCCGAGCAGTGGGTCCTCCACGCACAGCGCCAGCACCGACGGCCCGTCGAACTCGTAGGCCCGGACGTTGCTGAAGGCCACCGCGCCGAAGTCCCACTCGTACGGCGGGAACAGCCAGGACCAGCCGAGCATGTCGCCCGCGCCGAGCGTGGCCACGGTGATCCGTTGCCGGGAGGTGACCTGCTGGTCCAGGTGGACCGCGCCGGAGCGGATCACCCAGAAGCGGTCGGCGGTGCCGCCCGCCTCGAAGATGCGGGTGTCCTCCGGGAAGGAGACCTCCTTGGCCAGCTCCATCAGCCGCTCGCGCTGGGCCTGCGGGAGGGCGGTCAGCAGTTTTATCGCTTTGGTCATGGCGCGGCACTCCTCGCCGGCAGCGGTTCGGGTGGTTTCCCCAAGCCCATTTCAGCCGCTGCCGCCGTCCGGGGCACCTCGAAGGAAGCGGGTTTCTGTCGGGGATGTGCCGTGGAGGCATGAAAAAGCCCTGGCTGGACGGGGGAAGCCAGCCAGGGCCGTGTGCGGTGGTAAGGGAGGACGGTTACGGTCGACTCCGTCACCACTTATGGATGAACGGTAAACCATCTCCTGGGAATTCACCCAATCGGGAGCGGGTCACGTGACCTGTTTCACTCCGGCCGGCGCCAGGGGTGGTCCGCCCGGGTCGACCACCTCATCGAGTACCAGCCGCACCGCCTCGTACGCCAGCGCCCGCGCGGACGCCTCCCTCGCCCCGTCCGGATCGGTCACCGTCAGCCCCCGCGCCCGCTCCCGGCAGGCTCGTTCCCGCTCGGCCGCGCGGTCCCGGCCCAGCCGGATGCGCCGCAACAACTCGTCCGCGTCCACACAGTCGGTCATGTGGTCCGGGTACCCGGCCCGCGCCCGCTGATCCCAGTACCGCCGTGCCGAAGCCGGCTGCCGAAGTTCCGGCAAGCGGCGTTTGCCACCCGGGCGGACGGGCAGGCGCACCCCCAGTCCGCCCGCGCTGAAGCCACCTCTCAGGAGCGATTGCGCATGCTGACCGACACGTTGACAAGCCGTACGGGTACGCCCGACACCGACTCCGTCGCCTCGGTGCGGCGGACCCATGACGACGCCCCCGACACCGCGGCCGTCTTCGCGCGGCTCGTGGAACTGGACGACGGCCCCGAACGGGACGCCGTGCGCGACGAACTGGCGGCCGAGTGGCTGCCCATGGCGCACCGGATCGCCGGCCGGTTCCGCGACCGCGGGGAGTCCACCGAGGATCTGCGCCAGGTGGCCGCACTAGGCCTGGTCAAGGCCATCGACCGGTACGACCCCTCCCGGGGGGCCTTCGAGAGCTATGCCGTGCCGACCATCACCGGCGAGGTGAAACGGCATTTCCGGGACCGGATGTGGGCCGTGCGGGTGCCCCGCCGGGTGCAGGAGCTGCGCAACCGGGTGCGCCTGGCCCGCCGCGAACTCACCCAGCACCCCGGTGCGCCCGAACCCACCGCCGCCGACATCGCCGCGCACACCGGCCTCACCGAGGGCCAGGTCACCGAGGGCCTCGAGGCGCTGGAGAGCTTCAGCACCCTCTCGCTGGACGCCGAGCTGTCCACCGGCGACGACGGCCACAGCCTGGCCGACACGCTGGGTGCCACGGACTCCTCGTACGAAGTCGTCGTCGACCGCGAGGCCGCCAAGGAGGGGCTGCGTCAGCTGCCCGAGCGGGAGCGGGCCATCCTCTACATGCGCTTCTTCGAAGACATGACGCAGAGCCGCATCGCCGACCGGCTCGGCATCTCCCAGATGCACGTCTCCCGGCTCATCAGCCGCAGCTGCGCCCGCGTACGTGCCGTGGCACTCGGACAGCGGCAGGGCGGCCGGACCACCCCGTGACCGGCCGTCACTTCTTCGACCGCTCCCGCGCGATGCCCAGCGGCCGGGCCAGACCCGACACCGCCTCGTCCAGGCGCTGCAGATGCCGCAGCACCCGGTCGGTCACCCGGCCGTAGCGCGGGGTGCGCAGGGTGCCCGGCTCCAGCATCGACGCGATGCTGGGTCCGGTCTCGATCCCCGCCGCCGAGCGGGGGTCCGCGACGTGCGCGGCGATCGCCTCGATGTTGTGCACGATCCGCCGCCCGACCCCGCGCAACCGGGGATCCGCCGCGATCGACGGGTGCGTCGGCAGCAGCTCGGCCGTGGCCGCGAGCGAACGCGCGTGGTAGGCGCAGGTCTCCAGCAGGGCCACCACGTACCGGGCGGTGTCCCGGCGGCCGCGCTGCGGGGCGATCGGGTGGGTGAGCGGCTGGGTGGCGGCGCGCAGGTCGGCCAGCGCCTGGTCCAGGTCGCGCGCCTGGTCCACCAGGTCGGCCGGCGGCGCGCCGCTCAGCTGGTCCATGGCGGCCCGGGTGACGTCCGCCAGCTTCTCGAGGACGTCGACGAGCAGGTCGTTGGTGCGCCGGTCGGTGTGGACCGGCAGCACCACAGCCGCCGCGATCATCCCGCAGGCCGCGCCCAGCGCCGTCTCCTCCACGCGCAGCACCAGCACCGACACGCTGTAGGTGCTCAGCAGCGTGTACAGCAGCCCCAGCATCGCCGTCACGAAGAACGACATCAGCGTGTAGGACAGGGGCGCGGTGAAGAACATCGCGAAGATGCACAGCAGCACCAGCGCGAACGCCGTCCAGGTGTGATGTCCGACGAGTCCCGCGAGACCGATGCCGGCCACCACGCCGAGGACCGTGCCGACCAGCCGCCGGTAGCCCTTCACCAGGATCTCGCCGGTGGACGCGGTGTTCAGGAAAACGATCCAGCAGGTCAGCACCGCCCAGTACCAGCGCTGGCTGGACAGCAGCTCACCGCCCACGATGGCGAGGGCCGAACCGACGGCCACCTGCACGGCGGCCCGGGTGGTGGGCCGGCCGAGCCCGGTCGGCTCCGGCTTCTCGGCCTCGGCCTCCTCGCCGCTCTCGATGGCGGCGTCCTCGGCGTCCAGCTCCTCGCGGGACCGGGCCGTCGCCGGCGTGTCGTCGGACTCGTCCTGCGGCCCGTCCAGGGCGATCCGCAACCCGAGGACGGCCCGCGCGGCCTCGCCGAGACCCCGGAAGACGTCCTGTACGGCCGGGGACGCCTCGGGCAGGTTCTCCTCCTCGCGGTAGCCGAGCAGTCGGTTGCGCGCCTGCGCCTGCGCCGTCCCCGAGGCCTCGCCGACCGGCCGCAGCACCAGCAGGCGCAGCGCCTCCAGGTCCCGGCGCAGCACCGCCGTCGCCTCGTCCCGCACCGGCAGCTCGCCGCCGGACGGGAGCGGCGCGCCGGGCAGGTGCAGGGTGAGCGTGTCCGTCCGTTCGGCGCTGCGCGCGGTGAGCAGTAGCAGGCCGAGCCGCTCGGCGGCGATCTCGGCGTCGGCGATGCGCCGCTGCAGCAGCCGTGCCGTCGCCTCGTCGGCGGTGCCGTCCTCCAGCCGGCCCTGGATCATCAGCGCCGTCTCGTGCAGCCGGGCGGTGCCGGTGCGCAGGTGCTCCAGCACCTTCTCGGCCTCGTCGGGTCCGGCGTCCAGCAGCTCTGTCTGGGCCGCGATCAGCTGCCCGAGCCGGGCCCGGAAGGCCCGGCGCAGCCGGTCGAGGGTGCCCGCCGGGGTCACGGGCAGCAGGACGAAGCGGGCGGTGGCGCTGCACACGAACGCCACGGTGATCACGCCGTACAGGGCCGGCAGCGTGGACGAAGTCGCGTGTACGAACAAGGAGAGGAAGTAGATCTGGAAGCCGATGAGGCCCAGCGCCGTGCCGCGGTCGCCGAACCGGCGGCCGTAGACGGCACAGAAGATGAGGACGACGAAGAACACGTCGCCCACGACGACCCGCTGGTTCAGCAGCGCGCCCAACGACACCGAGGCGAGCGCCACCGGCAGGCCCAGCGCGAGGGTGACGGCCTGCCGGGAACGCTGCTTCTCCCGGAGGGCGAAGGTCGCGACCATCGACGCCATGGCGCCCGCGACGAGCTGGGGGACCGGGACCCGCAGCAGGGCCAGCACGGCGAGGGTGAGGACGATGGCGGCCACCGTACGCAGGCCCGCGGTGAGCCGCAGCAGCCCGGGATCGGACGCCGCGAGCCGGTCCCACATCCGTGCCCACCCCGACCGCACCGCTGCCCTCACGCCGCCGCGCTCTCTCCCGTGCCAGAACTTGATCTCCGCCCCAGCATGGCACGGCGGTCCGGACCACCGGCCCTCGGCCGACCTGCTACGCGCCTTCGGCCAGCGTGTACGCGACGAGCGCGTTGGCGTGCCCGTGCCCGAGGCCGTGCTCGGACTTCAGCCAGGCCACCAGCTCCATGTGCTTGGCCGGCGAGGAACGGATCAGCTCCTGCCATTCGGCGACCGGACGGCCGTACTTCTTCTCGATCGAGGGGAAGTAGCTCGCCGGGCCCGTCACGGTCTTCTCGGTCATGGTGGTGTGTCCCATCCGTGTGACGCGTACTGATCACCAGAGAAGACCGCCGACCGACCGGGAAGTGATCGGCGATCTTCGGTGATCTGGGTCACATCAGGAAGTCTCGGCAGCCCCGCCCTCCACCTGGGCGCGGACCTGTTCCGGTGTCAGATAGGAGTCCGTGTACTCGAAGTCCTTCAGCCGGGCCGGCTTGCGGGACTGGAAGCCGGTGCGCACGAAGTCGTCGCCGGCGACCGCGTTCAGCAGCCAGTTGGTCATGACACGGGTCTTGGCGACGTTGGTGCGCAGCGCCGACCAGTGATAGCCGCGGGCCACCGCCTGCGCGGGCACGCCCCGCAGCTCGATGCCCAGCGGCTTGGACACGGCGTCCTTGCCGCCGAGGTCCACGACGAGGCCCAGGTCCTTGTGCGCGTACGGCACCAGCGGCTCGTTGCGCAGGGTCGCGATGACGTTGTCGGCGACCTTCCGGCCCTGGCGCATGGCGTGCTGGGCGGTGGGCGGACAGACCGCGTTCTCCTCGTCCTTGGCCTTGTCGGGCACGGCTGCCGCGTCGCCGAGCGCGAACACCCCGTCCTGACCGGGCAGGGCCATCTCGGCGGTGACCGCGAGCCTGCCGCGTACCGTCTCCGCGCCGAGCGTGGCGATCAGCGGGCTCGCGACCACACCGGCCGTCCAGATCAGGGTGTGGGTCGGCACCACCCGGCCGTCGGTGAAGGTGACCTCCTCGGCTCCCGCCTTGTCGATCGACACGCCCAGCGAGACGTCGATGCCGCGCCGCCGCAGGATCTCCTGGGCGCTGCGGCCCAGCTTGTCGCCCAGCTCCGGCATGAGCTTGGGCGCGATGTCGATGAGGTGCCACTTGATCAGGTTCGGGTCGAGGCGCGGATAGCGCTGCACGGCCGCGTGCGTGAGCCGTTGCAGACAGGCCGCGGTCTCGGTGCCCGCGTATCCACCGCCGACCACCACGAACTGCAGCCGCGCGGCCCGCTCGGCCGGATCGTCGCTGGCGTCCGCGAGGTCCAGCTGCGTGATGACGTGGTCGCGGATGTAGGCGGCCTCGGCGAGGGTCTTCATCCCGAAGGCGTGCTCGGTGAGCCCCGGGATGTCGAAGGTGCGGGTCACGCTGCCCGGCGCCAGCACGAGGTAGTCGTACCGCTCGTTGACGATGTCGCCGGTGATGGTGCGGACGACGCAGACCTTGGACTTCAGGTCCACGCCGATCGCACCGCCCGGGATGATCCGGGTGCGGTACTTCTTGCTGCGGCGCAGCGAGACGGCGATCGACTGCGGTGTCAGCACACCGGAGGCGACCTGGGGCAGCAGGGGGAGATAGAGCTGGTAGGCGTACGGCGTCACCAGCGTGACGTCGGCCTCGTCCGGGGCGAGTTTCCGCTCCAGGCGGCGGACGCACTCGACTCCGGCGAAGCCTGCGCCAACCACCAGGATCCTGGGTCGTGTCACGGTGCTCATCCCTTTCTGCGGCTCCAGGCGGTCCGACTCGACACCGTTCGCGTGCCCGGGATCGCTGCGGCCACACCGATCCCACCGTGCCCCGAGCCGTTCCGCCAGCTGGGTGCGGCAGGCAGACGAACGCGTGGGCACCAGCATGCCCCTGCTGGGGGCAGGAGTAACCCGATCTCGCACAGATACACGTCGTACTCCTGGACGCCACACCGCGGCGTCCCCGCTCACCAGGGCAGGAACACGTGGATGTCCTTGCCCTGGTCCTCGACGACGACGCTCACCTGACTGCACAGCGTGTGCACCAGGTGCCAGCCGATCCCGCCGCCGCCCGCACTCGGCCGGAAGGGCCGCGGCTCGGGCCGGGTGGTGCTGGTGTCGTGCATCGTCACGTGCACCCCGTCGAAGGTGCGGCGCATCCGCAGACCGAAGGGCCCGGGGGCGTACTGGACGGCGTTGGCGGCCAGTTCCGTGACGACCAGCAGGATGTCGTCCCAGTACTCGGGCGTGCCGGGTGGCACGTCCCGGGCGAGGGCGCACAGGAACTCCTCCGCGGCGAGCCGCGCCCCCGTCACATTGCGCAGCTCACCCTGGAAGGAGAACGCCCGCTCGGCCCACTCCTCCGAGGGCGGTGTGTCGTCCCCAAGCGGCTCCGTCGCCATCTCGCATTCCCAGGCCCCGTCCGGTCGGGGCGGGCGGCCCCTCGCGACCAGGGCGGTCGTCGTTGCTGATCACTCCACTGCTGCCGGGTTCCCCGAGCAGGGCCGGGTTATCCGTCCGCCGGCCGACTGGGCTCCGTACCGGCACCTCCTAGCGGAAGACGTTGTCCGACTCGTCCCAGTCGGCCGTCTCCTCAGGACCCGGCCGCCACGCCGCGCGGGACCGGGCCTCGTACATCGCGTCGATCTCGGCGGCGTAGTGCCGCGCTATGGCGTCCCGGCGCAGCTTCATGGACGGCGTCAGCAGCCCGTTGTCCGGGGCGAACGGCTCCGGGAGGACGCGGTAGACCCTGATGGACTCCGAGCGGGACACCGAGCTGTTGGCCGACGCGACGGCCCGCGCGATCTCCTCCCTGAGCGCGTTCTCCTCCCGGGCCTCCCGGCTCGGGGACTCGCCCTGCAGGGCCAGGCCGGCCCGCCAGTGCGCGAGGAACTCCGGGTCCAGCGTGATCAGGGCCCCCACGCAGGGCCGGTCGTCGCCGACGACCACCGCCTGGTGCACCAGCGGATGCATGCGCAGCCGCTCCTCCAGCGGGGCCGGTGCCACGCTCTTGCCGCTGCTGGTGACGATCACGTCCTTCTTGCGGCCGGTGATCGTCAGATAGCCCTCGGAGTCCAGCCGTCCGATGTCGCCGGTGGCCAGCCAGCCGCCGTACAGCGCGGCCCGCGTCCGCGCCTCCTCGCCGACGTAGCCCTGGAACACCGACGGGCCGCGCACCAGGATCTCCCCGTCGTCGGCCACCTGGACCTCGGTGCCGGGCAGCGGCCGGCCCACGGTCCCGGACTTCTCCCGGCCCAGCGGCTGCATGGTGATCCCGCCGGAGGTCTCCGTCAGCCCGTAACCGTCGTGGAGGTACAGCCCGATGCCCTCGTAGAACAGGGACAGTTCCCGGCTGAGCGACGAGCCGCCCGAGGTGCCCCGCACGGCACGCCCGCCGAGCGCGGCCCGCAGCTTGCGGTACACCGTCCGCTCGTACAGGGCGTGTTGCAGCCGCAGATCGAACCCGGGACCCGGCCCGAGGCCCAGCCGCCTGCGCTCCTCCGCCTCGGCGAAGTCCCGGGCGGTCTGTGCCGCCCGCTCGAACAGCGCACCCCGGCCCGCCTGCTGAGCGGTCCTCAGGAAGGTCTTGTACAGCTTCTCGAACACCGACGGCACGCCGTACAGGTACGTCGGCCGGAACGTGCCCAGCGCCGATGCGAGGGCCTCCGCCGTCATCTCCGGCTCGTGCGCCATCAGGACCCCGCCGCGCACGCACAGCACCTGGATCATGAGCCCGTACACATGGGAGAAGGGCAGGAAGGCGAGCACCGACGGCTGTTCGCCCGGGGGTGCCGCGGTGTGCCCCCAGCCGGCGAGCAGGATGTCGCACGGGTGGGCCAGGCCGCGGTGGCTCAGTGCGCAGCCCAGCGGACGGCTGGTGGTGCCCGAGGTGTAGGCGATGGCCGCCGTCGCGTCCGGCAGCACGATCCGGCGCAGCGAGTCCACCGTGGTCAGCGGGATGACCGCGCCCTGCTCGGCCAGCCGGGCCAGAGCGTCCGCGTCCAGTTGCCAGACGTGCTTCAGCCGCGGCAGCCCCGCGCACACGGTGCCGACCGTCATGATGCCCTGCTCGTCCTCGACCACGACGGCCACGCAGCCGGCGTCCCGCAGGATCCACTCCACCTGGTCCCGCGAGGACGCCGGGTGGATCGGGACCACCTCCGCGCCGACGGTCCACAGCGCGTGGGCGAACACCGTCCACTCGTAACGGGTCCGCGCCATCAGGGCCACCCGGTGGCCCGGGGAGATCCCCGAGGCGATCAGGCCCTTGGCCAGGTCGACCACTTCGTCCCGCACCTCGACCGCCGTCACCTCCTCCCACACGCCGGGCGCCGCGTCCGTGCGCCGCGCGAGCAGCGGCAGCGTCGGATTCCGGTCCGCGGTCTCGAAGATGCTGTCGGCGAGCCCGCCGGTCAGCGGCGGTACGGCTGCTGGAGCGAGGGCGTCGTCGCGCATGCGCTGCTCCCGAGGTGTACGGAGGGTGACTCCGCCGGTCGGCTCAGTTGCCGGCGGTGCTCGAATGTAGCCCAGGCAAGCGGTTTCGGGGCCAGGAACAGGCAAGTCGTGATCGGCTGATGATCTGCGCGTGTCCAGAGGCCGTTGAGCACACGAGTCACCCGAACCCCGACCCCGGCGGACAGGCCCTAGTCCTGGGTGTGCCGCACACACGCGGTCACGACGTCCCGCAGGCTGCCCGTGCGCTCCATGAGCAGCCGCTGCTCGCGGGCGCCGTTGCCCCGGCGCAGCACCCTGGCGACGGCCTCCTCGACGCCGGCCGCGTCACCGCTGTCGGTGAGCGCGTCCCCGGTGTGCTCCAGCAGCGCGTACAGCACCTCCGCCGCGGGCCGGGGCAGCATGGTCTCGGGGTCCAACAGCTCCTCGTCCAGGCCGGACCGGGCGGCCTGCCAGGCCGCGAGCCGCAGCAGGCTCACACTGTGGTCGAGCGGCGGCCGGCCCGCCCGCCACTCGCGTGCCGCCGTCTCCACCAGGGCACGGGCCAGCGTGGCGATCAGGACGGTGGTGTCCGCGCGCAGGCACACGTCCGCCACCCGGATCTCCACCGTCGGGTAGCTCGCGGACAGGCGCGCGTCGAAGTACAGCATCCCCCGGTCGAGGATGACCCTGCTGGCCACCATGTCCCGCACCAGCCGGTGGTACCGCTCGGCCGAGCCGAACAGCTCGTTCGGCCCAGCCTGCGGCCAGCGCCGCACCACCCGGCTGCGGTAGCTGACGTAGCCGGTTTCCCGGCCCTGCCAGAACGGCGAGTTGGCGCTCAGCGCCAGCAGCACCGGATGCCACGGCCGGATCCGGTCGAGGACGGCGACGCCCTCCTCGTCGGACTCCACCGAAACATGCGCGTGACACCCGCACACGAGCTGGTCCTGGGTGGTCATCCCGTACCGGCCGGCCATCCACTGGTAGCGCTCGTGCAGGGTGAGCGCGGGGGTGACCGGCATCGGGTACGTGGCGAGCGCGGCGACCGCGCAGCCGATCTCGCCGGCCAGCCGGGACGCCTCCTTGCGGCAGCGCACGATCTCGGCACCGAGGTCCGCCATGTCCGCCTGCGGATGCGTGGCGAACTCCAGCATCTGCCCGAACAGCTCCTTCTGGAACACGTCCTGTCCGGGATCGTCCTCGGTGGCACGGGCGAGGACTGCGGCCGACAGCGGCTTCGGCTCCCCGCTGTCCGGGTCGACCAGAAGGAGTTCCTCCTCCACTCCGACAGTGCGCACGTGGGCCGCCCTTCTGTTCGCGTGACGAGGAGCAGTCGTAGGTCTGTACGACCCTGACTGCCCCTCGGAGTGGGCAGCCGACACCTGCGGGTTCAGCGCACGGGCGTCAACCAGACAGTGGCGAGCGGCGGCAGCGTGAGCCGGAGGAACCCGTCCTCGGGCTTGAGCGCTCCCGGAGCGCCGACGCCGACACCGCTGCCGCCGTAGCGCGCGTCGTCCGTGTTCAGAGCCTCCTGCCAGGCGGGGACCTCGTCAGGCACCCGGAGACGGTAGTCGCCACGGACGACGGGGGAGAGGTTCGACACCGCCAGCAGAGGGGATCCCTCGGTGTCGAACCGCAGGAACGCGAAGACATTGTCGTCCGCCGCGTCACACAGCACCCACCGGAAACCGCCCGGATCCGTGTCCCGCTGCCACAGCGCCGGGGTGGCCCGGTACAGCGTGTTCAGCTCCCGGACGAGGTGCTGTACGCCCCGGTGGTCCCCCGCGGAGTGGTAGTCCTCGTCCAGCAGCCACCACTCAGGGCCGTGCGCCTCGGACCACTCGGCGCCCTGGGCGAACTCCTGGCCCATGAACAGCAGTTGCTTGCCGGGGTGGGCCCACATGAAGGCGAGGTAGGCGCGGTGGTTGGCCCGCCGCTGCCACCAGTCGCCCGGCATCTTCGACACCAGGGCCTGCTTGCCGTGCACGACCTCGTCGTGGGAGATCGGCAGCACGTAGTTCTCGGTGTAGGCGTACACCATCGAGAAGGTCATCTCGTTGTGGTGGTACTTGCGGTGCACCGGCTCGTGCTGGATGTACTCCAGCGAGTCGTGCATCCAGCCCATGTTCCACTTCAGCCCGAAGCCGAGCCCGCCGCTGTCCGTCGGCCGGGTCACCCCGTCCCAGGCGGTGGACTCCTCGGCGATGGTCACCACCCCGGGGCAGCGGCGGTAGACGGTGGCGTTCATCTCCTGCAGGAAGGCCACCGCGTCCAGGTCCTCCCGCCCGCCGAAGACGTTCGGCGCCCACTGCCCGGAGTCCCGCGAGTAGTCGAGGTAGAGCATGGAGGCCACGGCGTCCACCCGCAGCCCGTCGATGTGGAACTCCTCGCACCAGTACACGGCGTTGGCGACGAGGAAGTTGCGCACCTCGGTCCGCCCGTAGTCGAACTCGTACGTGCCCCAGTCCGGATGCTCGGCCCGCCGCCAGTCCCCGGGTTCGTACAGCGGGTCACCGTCGAACCTGCCCAGCGCCCAGTCGTCCTTGGGGAAGTGGGCCGGCACCCAGTCCATGATCACGCCGATACCGGCCCGGTGCAGCGCGTCCACCAAGTACTTGAAGTCGTCGGGGGAGCCGAGGCGGGGCGTGGGCGCGTAGTAGGAGGTGACCTGGTAGCCCCAGGAGCCACTGAAGGGATACCCCGCCACCGGCATCAGCTCGACATGGGTGAAGCCCATCTCCTTCACGTAGGCGGGGAGTTCGTCCGCCAGCTGGCGGTACGTCAGCCCCGGGTGCCAGGAGGGCAGATGGACCTCGTACACGGAGAACGGCGCCCCGTGGACGGGCGTGTCACCCCGGTGGGCCATCCAGTCCGCGTCGTCCCACTCGTACCGCGACACCGCCACGACCGAGGCGGTCGCGGGCGGGACCTCCGTACGGCGGGCCATCGGGTCCGCCTTCAGGAACCGGTCGCCGTGGCGGGAGGTGATCTCGAACTTGTACCGGGCGCCCTCGCCGATGCCCGGCAGGAACAGCTCCCACACGCCCGACGCGCCGAGCGACCGCATCGGGTACTGCGTGCCGTCCCAGTACGTGAAGTCGCCCGCGACCCGCACCCCTTGGGCGTTCGGCGCCCACACGGTGAAGCGGGTGCCCGCGACTCCCTGATGGGTCATGGGCTCGGCGCCGAGCGCCCGCCACAGCTGCTCGTGCCGGCCCTCGCGGATGAGGTGCAGGTCCAGCTCGCCGAGGGCGGGCAGGAAGCGGTACGGATCCTCCACCTCCTGCTCACCGTCGTCGTAGGCGACATGCAGCGTGTACGACGGGATCTCGTCGTACGGCAGCACGGCGGCGAACAGACCGCCGCCCTCCGACGGCAGCGCGCTGTGCATCCCGTCGACGACGACGCTGACCTTGCGGGCGTTCGGGCGCAGCGCCCGGAACAGCGTGCCGCCCGGCACCGGGTGGGCGCCCAGCAGGGCGTGCGGGTCGTGGTGCGCGCCGCCGAGCAGACGGTCGCGGTCGCCCTGGCCGAGCGGGACGGCCGCGGACGGTGCGGGTCCCGCGGGCCGGGGAAGTGCGGTGTCGTTCCGTGTCATGACGTCAGCCTCCCCACACCGCGAGCCGCTGGATCGCGGCCATCGGAACCGGCAGCCAGTCCGGACGGTGTCTCGCCTCGTACAGCACCTCGTACACCGCCCTGTCCGTCTCGTGCGCGCGCAGCAGCGCGTGCTTCTTGCGTGGATCCCACCCGGCGCGGGCCGCGTAGCCCGCGCAGAACGCCTCGCGGCAGCGGCTCGCCCACTCCGGCCGCCAGGGGCGGCGCTGCCGGGCCGCGTAGTCGAAGGAGCGCAGCATCCCGGCCACGTCCCGTACCGGCGACTGCGCGGCCCGCCGCTCGGCCAGCGGCCGGGACGGCTCGCCCTCGAAGTCGATGACGAACCAGTCGCGCCCTGCCTGCAGCACCTGCCCGAGGTGCAGGTCGCCGTGGATGCGCTGGGCCGGAGGCCCGGTGTCGCACGTGGCCAGCGCGCCGAACGCGGCCCGCAGGCCCGGTACGAAGGGCCGCAGCGCAGGCACCGCGTGCGTGGCCGCGTCCAGTCGCGCGCACATCGCCTCCGCGGTACGGCCGTTCTCGCCCGGTCCGGCCGGCGGGAAGGCGTCGGCCAGCGCGAGGTGCACCTCGGCCATGGCCCGGCCCAGCTCCCGGGCCTCGGCGGTGAAGTCGTCTCCCGTGGCGAGCGCGCCCAGCGCCAGCGTCCAGCCGTCGGTGGCGTCCGGCAGGAACGGCTGCAGGACGCCCAGCGTGGCCGGGCTCGGAGCGCTCGTGCTGAACCAGGCGACCGGCGCCGGCACCCGCGCACACCCCTGCGCGGCCAGCGCGCCCGGCACCTCGAGGTCGGGGTTGACGCCCGGCTGGATGCGGCGGAAGAGCTTCAGGATGTACGCGTCGCCGTAGACGATCGACGAGTTGGACTGCTCGGCGTCCAGCAGCCGCGGCGGGAGGCCGCCGGGCAGACGGACGCCCGGGGCCTTCTCGAAGCGCAGCGGACCCGACGTGCCGGGCTGCCGCAGCCGCTCCAGCAGCAGATGGGCCGAGCGCGGGTCCTGCAGGGCGTCGTACACGGCGAGGCCGGCGAACGGACCCTCGCCGACACGGCCGACGTACGCCCGCTCCAGCCGCGGTGCGAGGTGCTCGCGCACGCCCAGGAGCAGCTGGTAGCAGTCGCCGGGCGGCGGCGTGCCGCCGGGGGTGGGCACCGGCGCGTGCGAGGCGTGGACCAGCAGGTGCAGACATCCCGGGAACAGCTCGCTCATGGACAGCAGCGACAGATCGGTGACGGGCCGGTCCTTGCCCGCGAACCAGCGCTGCAGGGGCAGCCATTCGCGCAGCAGCCCGCTCAGCGAGGCCAGGGGCCGGTCGGTGCCGGTCGCGGCTCTCGGCCGGGGGGTGATGGTCTTCGGCATGGTCACGCGTCCTTTCCTCGGCGCCGGTGCTCAGCGGCGGCGGCCGATGCGGGATGCGACTCGGGTGAGCCGGAACCAGTAGAAGCCGTGGCCCGCGAGGGTCAGCAGGTAGGGCAGTTCACCGATGGCGGGGAAGCGCACGCCGCCGATCAGCTCGACGGG